>CANQDV010000016.1 GCA_947593955.1 uncultured Bacilli bacterium
CAGGTCGGCTACGCATCGTTGCCTTGGTAGGCCATTACCCCACCAACTAGCTAATACGCCACAGGCTCATCTTAAAGTGAAGCTTTAAAGGCTCCTTTTAATATAAGACAACGTATCGTCTTACATATCATCCGGTATTAGCAATCATTTCCAATTGTTATCCCAGTCTCTAAGGCAGATAACCCATGTGTTACTCACCCTTTCGCCACTAAGTAGTAATCCAAATCGATTCTGTGCAAGCACAAAATTTCAATGGGCCACTTCGTACGACTTGCATGTCTTAGGCATGCCGCCAGCGTTCATCCTGAGCCAGGATCAAACTCTCCAAAAAAAATTTATTTTTTAAGTTTGATTATTTAATTAATTTCCTAGCTACTCAAATTGACGTTTTGCTCAGTTTTCAAAGATCAATACTGCAAATTTCTGAGTTGCATTAGTAATATATCAAACCTTGTCACCAAAGTCAATACTTTTTTTTACTTTTTTACGATTTGTTTGACATATTTACTTGTCGCTTGATTTAGTCGACGTATATAAGACTATCAAAATTAATTCGTAAAGTCAATACATTTTTACTATTTTTTAATTGACACTTTTTTATCAATTTTTCCTGCGACATGTATTAGAATAACAGAGTTCTTTAATTAAGTCAATAATTATTTTTAAAAATTTATTTTTCTTTTATTTTTTTCCGTTTTTCCCCCCTTTTAACCACAAAATATTATATGCAAAAAAAAATAACAGTTTCCTATTATTTTACTATTTTAGTTTTATAAGCTTTATACATTTGATAATAATTTTCTAATTTTTCCTTAACAAATGGTCCTTTCTTATTTCTTGCTAATTCAATTAAATTAGATAATTCATATTTTAATATCTTATCAATATCATTAGAATAATTCATTTTAGATTTATGGTAATTATATTCCCCTCTATCTAATACTTTAAAAGCACCATCAGGAAATACTCTTAAATCTAAATCATAATCAATATACTTAATCGTTTTTTCATCAATAACAAAAGGCGAGGCAATATTGCAATAATAATATATTCCATCTTTTTTATATTGTCCAATAACGTTATACCAGTTATCTTTAAAAAAATATATTATAGCAGGTTCTTTAGTTTTCCAAGTTCTTCCATCGGATTCAGTGACTTTTGTTTTTTCATTGCCAAATACCATATAGTCATCATTATCTTCTAACAGCACGGCTTCATTCCACGCTCTATGTATATTACCATCATGTTTATAACTATGGATAATATACCTCTCTCCTAGTTTATACTTTTTCATATTGTTTCCTCTTCCTACCAATCATTATACCTTATTTCTAAAATAAAAACAATCCACAGTATTGTGGATTATTTATTTTACTTTTTTACTATTTTATCAACTATAGCTTTACCAACTGCTGGTTTATCTTCAAATGCTCTTAATACTTCAAGTGGAACAGCAAAAACAACTGTATTAGATTGATCAGAACTGATATCATTAATAGTTGCTAACGTTCTTAAATGCAAAGCCCCTGCAGATGCACTCATCGTACGTGCCGCCTTAGCTAAGTTTTCTGAAGCTTCAACTTCTCCTGCCGCTTTAGTAATAACTGCTTGTTTTTCTCTTTCGGCTTCAGCTACTTTGGCAATTACACGTTTCATTTCTTCTGGTAATGCCACATCTTTAAGTTCAACATTTTCAACTTTTACTCCCCATGGGTCCGTAGCTTCATCTATAACTTTACAAATTTCAGCCGAAATTTTTTCCCTTTCACCTAAAAGTTCATCCAATGATACTGCACCAACTATATTACGCATAGTAGTTTGAGCAAGTTGACCAACGGCATAATAATAGTTTTCAACTGCAAGTACAGCTTTTGATGCATCAAATATTTTGTAATAAATTACGGCATTAATTCTAATTGAAACGTTATCCTTTGTGATAGCTTCTTGTTCTGGAACATCAACTGCTTTAGTTCTAATATCTACTTTTTTGTATGACTGAATAATAGGAAATACTATTCTCCAACCTGGTTGCATTATTTCCGAGAACTTTCCAAATGAAAATTTTATACCCCTTTCATATTCATTAATTTGCTTAATAGAGTTAAAAGCAATAACAATAATAAAGATAAGAATTATAAATAACATATTATACCTCCTCTTAATAATTATATCATATTATATGAAAAAAAGACAGAAAATTGGATTCTATCTTTCAAGCAAATTTGTCTAAAATATAAAAATGTTATTTAGAGACTCTTTTATTAATTGTTTATATTTTTCTACACCTGGCTGATCAAATGGATTAACATCAATAAGCAAGGCTCCACTTATCGCTGCTGTGATGAAAAAGCGGACTAATTCACCAAGACAATATTCATCTAAAGCATCAATATGAATAACTAAACTAGGGGTTTTGTCACTGTAATGGGCAACACACACTTTATCTTCAGCAATTCTATTTATCTCTTGCAAAGTTTTATCGTATTTAACAACTTTAATAACTGGTGCTGTTTCCACGCCGATAACCGTTTCAAAGATGATATCGTTACCTTGTTGTAAAAATTGTCCTAAAGAATGCAAATCTCTTGTATTAACGATAGATATTGGCAATATCCCTTTTCCTTTTTTACCTTGTGTCTCGGCAAATAATTGCTTTAACCATTCAGTAAAATAATATAATTTTTCTTCATAAACCGTAAACGCTTCTACTTGTTTCTTTTTACGAAATAATGCCTCTCTTACAACCGCATAATCAATAGCCATAGCAGTGTACTCATATCCAGCAATAAAACCTTCTAATAAATTTATGATATCAATTCCACTAACAGCAAGGGGAAATAGACCAACAGGAGTAAATACTGAAAACCTTCCCCCTATTTTAGCAGGTATTTGAAAAGTAAAATATCCCTCTTTATTAGCTAATTCTCTTAAACTACCTTTACTAGCGTCAGTAGTTATAATAATTCGATCTCTTAATTCATCTTCACTATACTTGCCTTCCATAATATATTTAACAATATCAAAAGCAATATTAGGCTCTAAAGTATTTCCTGACTTAGAAATAACATTAACAATTATATCTTTATCTTTAATATAATCAATTACTTCACGATAATAACTAGATGATAAATTAGTTCCCAAAAAGATTATTTCTGGAGCATTTTTATTAAAAGTTGGAAGTAAAGCCTCCATAATAGCTTTAGTACCCATATAAGAGCCACCTATACCTATTACAATAAAGACATCACAATTATTTCTAACATACGTGCTAGCTTCTATAATACTATTTAATTCGTCTTTAGATACGAAACTATTAATATCATTCCAATAAGATAAATCTCCACCATTAAATGATTTTAGTATTGTCTTAGCTATTTTATTAAATTTGGCTTTGTCTACCCCATTAATAAACTTCGATGTATATTTATTAAAATCACTTTTTATCACACTTACCCCTCCTTATTAATATTTAATATTACCGCATGTACTCTCTTGTCATTTTTTAATCTAATAAATTTAGTGTTAACTTTATCACCATCAACCATAATACTATTAGTTTTTTCTCTTAAATTTACTTTTATTTTATATATTGTATCTATATATTTATATTCTAACTCAAAATGACTCCATTCGCTAGGGGTATTAGGTTCAATTTTTAATTGAGATCCTTCTTTAGTAAATCCTAAGATAGATGTTAATCCAACATTATAAAACCATCCAGCACTTCCCGTATACCAAGTCCATCCACCGCGTCCTTTATTTTTATAATTACTATATATATCAGCTGCTATAACATATGGCTCTATTTTATAAGTTTCAACATCCTTTTTGGTTAGAGTTCTATTAATTGGATTTATCATTTGATAATATTGATATGCTCTATCGGTATATCCAACTTTGAATAAGGCCATAATATACCATGCTACTGAATGAGTATACTGACCCCCATTTTCTCTTATTCCTTTTGGATAATCCATGATATAGCCTGGAATATTAATAGATTCTTTAAATGGTGGATCAAGTAATTTAACTATTTTTATATCCTTATCAACTAGATTATCTTCCACGCTATTAATAACTTGGCTTATTCGCTCTTGAGGAATGACCCCAGATAATATCGAAAAGCTTTGAGAAATTAAGTCTATTTGGCATTCATCGTTTTCTCTTGAACCTAAAACATCACCATTATCATAGAAAGCACGACGATAATATTCACCATCCCATGCGACAGTATTTAGACTCTTCTTTAAATTCATTAAATATTTATTATATTTTTTATCATCAATTTTTATATTGTGTTCATAGCAAATATTAATAAAATTGTTAATAACTAAATATGCAAAGAAACCTAACCATACACTTGTACCACGACCCATGATGCCAATTTGATTCATACCGTCGTTCCAGTCGCCACCTCCTATAAGTGGTAACCCATTCTCGCCAGTATTATCAATGGTCCTATTAATACAAAGTATTAAATGCTCCAATAAAGACTTCTTATCTTTACTATATCGATAATTAATACCTTTTTCTTCCTCGCCCGGTAATAAACTATCTCCTTCAGTGAAGCATATTTCTTCATCTAATATTTTGATATCTCCAGTTACTTTAATATATCGAATAGTTGCATACACTAACCACAAGAAATCATCCATGAAACGGCTTCTTAATCCCATCATGTTATCTTCATGCCACCAATGAAGAACATCCCCCTCTTTAAATTGGTGCATAGCATTTATAATTATCTGCTCTTTTGTCATGTCAGGATGTATTTCACAAATATTAACAGCATCCTGTAATTGATCTCTAAATCCATATGCTCCACCTACTTGATAAAATCCAGCCTTGGCAAAAAGTCTAGAAGCAATGGTTTGATATAAATACCATCCATTCATCATGTAGTCAAAAGCTTTATCAGGAGTCTTTACTTTTACAGTATCAAGTAAATTATGCCAATACTCCTTCACTTTATCATATTCAATAGCAACATCTTTCTGATTTTTATATTTTTTGATAGTACTTTGTAATTCAGGAATACCAATTGCTGTTCCTAACAAGAATGAAAATTCTTTGCTAGCACCCGCTTCAAGTTCTACCTCTACAGTGATCGATTTAGAAATAATACGATCTGTTGAATTATCCACAACTGGAAGAGTAGAACTCATAAATACTGATACCCCAGAAAAGTTTGGATTATAAACATTTCTTAGGACAACTGCATTCATATTTTCATAATATTCAGATAATATATAACGACTTGATTTTTCTTCATTTGGTCCTAATGTAGGATTAATCCAAAATGTCACTTTATACTTGTTATTATTTTTAGTATTATTAGTTAATTTTAAATGATAAAATTTTACTTTGTCTTCTTTGGCAACAAATTGTATTGTTTCAAGATTATAAGCAGGGCTATTGTGTTCAAAAATAGAGTAACCAAAACCATGGCGACAACTTCCTGACTGTATTTCTTTACCATTTATAGATATACCTTCTGATTTATCATTAACCACAATATCATTAGTCCAAGATGTTAACTTAAACATTTGACTATTATAAGCATAAGTAAATCCACATTCATTATTAGTTACAATACTACCAAAAGTTTTATTAGCTATTACATTAGACCAAGGTACTGGTGTATTTTGATTATTTATGACATATTCATTTTTATTTTTATCAAAGCCACCATAACCATTATAGATATCAAGACTAGTATTGTCCTCTTTAATATCAGATATTTCATCTAATACTCTTTTTGGAAAATCTAATATTTCATTATTTAAATGCATTTTATTAACTGCATCTTCTAAAGATGAATCTCTATCTGAATTAAAAGCAAGTCTTGCAACCATATTTAGAAGTATTTTTTCTTCGCTAGTTAAATCATTAGCATCTAGTAAAAATAACCCTCCTGGTAAAGAAGAAAAATCAAACAACTTATTCATACGATATATTTCTTGATCAACTTCTCGTTTAATAATAGCTTTATATTCTTCAACTTCACTATTAATAATAACTAAATCAATATGTAACGCTTTACTTTTGAAATATTCGTAAGCTCTTATAGCATCTTTGGCCAAACGGAATGATTCGCCACTATGAATATCAATTAAGATAATTGGTCTATCACCACTAATTCCAAAACGCCATAATCCACTTTGATTTAAAACATTTTGCGCTAACAGATCTTTTCTTTCTTCTCTAATAAAATGCCTACTAGTTTGATAGATATAATTTAACATAATATTAAATGTTTTTATATTACGTCCACTTATATTTAAAAGTTTAGTATTCATATTATTAGCTAAAGTTGCATAATCAATAGCCTTTTCAAGATTATATGAATTAGAATAAAACTTAATAATATCTTCTATACCTTCCATTGATTTACTAAATCCACTTACATAATAAACTGTAACTTCTTCTTTTGGAGCTATTTCTATTTGCGTTCTTAAACTAATAATAGGATCAATATTAGTACCTGATTCATTAGATAAATTAGTATTCAACGCTTTAGCATTATAACCAGAACCATTTCTACCTATAAATTTATCTCTTTCTGTTTCATAAGAAATATTATATTTTTTCTTATCTACTATCAATTTAGCCATCATGTAATTACTTAATTTTTTACTATTATTTCTACGACGCATTATTAAGGCATTGTACTCTTCAATAAAGCGACTACTTACAAACAAATTTTTAAATGTCCTATGAACAATATCTTCAATATTTTCTTCTAGAATTACTTCCGTATAAGTTGTTAGTTCTAATTTTCTAGTTTCTGGCGATAAGTTTTTAAAAGTAAACTTTCTTACTTCAGCATCATGTTCTTTAGTAACAACAATTTCTGTTTGTGTCGAAATGTTATCATCTTGTCTTGTAAATTTAATGCGATCATTAGCAAACACAACATTATATTTATCTGGTTCAACATTAGTTGGAGCGAAAGTATTAGACCATATCTTACCGCTCTTTAAATCTTTAATATATAAATATGTCCCATAATCTAATTCCGTAATTTTACGATAACGGTTCAATTGAATCGTACCATATCTACTAAATCCGTTACCTCGGTCATTAATTAAGACACTATACCTAGAATTTGATAAAACAGATAATTGGGGTGTTTCTGATAAATGATTGTATACTCGAACATCGTTGGCTATTTTTTCACGTTCATAATCATATTTTTTGTATCCAACTACTTTCATATCAATAATAGGATTTAATTGAACTTTCTCTTTCAATAGAATTTCAAAAGCTTGAACTCTTAAATCTGAGTGAAAAAGATTTTGAATAACATTATCTTTTAAAAAGTTGGCAAGAGAAGATAAAATCATTCCCTGATGATGAGCATAATATGCTAAAACGCGATTGCTAGATGTATAATCATATGACTCGTAAAAACCAAAGTCACCATACATATTTAAACGTTTAAATTTTCTTAAATTATTATAAACATCTATTGGGTCATTAGAGATAGCCAATATACTAGCATAAGGGGCTAAAACTAAGCGATCATCTTTCTCATCAATAACCTTCAAGTAAGGAGTAGCAAAAGCTTTATATTTGTAATTTAATCCATCATCTAATTCATCATATGCAGACTCTGATATTCCCCATGGAAGACGTGCATCAATCTCATTCATATAACTTTTTTGACAGAACTTAGCAAAGAAATAACTTTCATCTAACAAAGTATTAGGGTAAGTTCTCATAAATATTAATGGCATGAAGTATTCAAAAGATGTCCCAGACCAAGATACTAAACCTTTATGTTTTTTATACTTAGTTAAAGTTTTATCTAGTGATAACCAATGTTTACTTGGAACATCACCTTTCATAATAGCTACAAAACTTAGTATTCTACTTTCACTAGCAAATTTGTTATAACAATATCCCGATAATTCCTCATCGACAGTATTATAAGCAATGCTAAATACATCTTGATTAGTATAAAATTTAGAAAAATCGATATTATCAAATAGAGTACTAATACGGTTATATAAATCCATTTGATTTTTCTTCTTACAGAATTCTTTAGCCACTACTAAACTTGCTGCAAAGTTTCCACTATCGACTGAAGAAACTGAAAGAGGAACAATACGATTTAATGTGATTATGTTATACCAATTGTATAAATGGCCATTCCATTTTTCAAGATGTTCCACAGTTGTTATAATTTTATCCAATAGAAAGAAGGCCTTTTCTTCATTGATAAACTCTAATTCATAAGCTGATATTACTGATGTAATTGACATACCAATATTAGTTGGTGATGTCTTATTTTCAACTTTATTTTCACGATTTAACTGAATATTATCTGGTATCAAATAATTAGTGTCTTCTTTTAAATAGGTATCAAAATATAACCAAGTACGATAAGCCATATCTTTTAATTTCATATTTTGACGTTCATTTAAACTCTCCAATACAATACTATTAGTTTTACTAAAAGAACATAAAATGATAGGAGCAATTATAAAACCAATAGCTATGATAATAGAAAGAATTAAAAATCTTGGACTAAAAATGGCAGCTAAAACTATTAATAAAATAGAAATTACATAATTAATTATAAAAGCTTTAACATAACCAATTAAACTATTTTTGATTGTTTTACTAGCATCTTCAGCCGTTATCCAATTTAATAGTTTTTTATGACTAATATTCATACGATAAGTTGCTCTCATAAAAGCATCTAAATATAATTTACTATAATATGGAATAGTTATAAGAGTTATAACTATTCTATATAAAATACTTAAAAATCCAAAGATTAAATTATTATAATACTTAAAAGTAAATATCTTTTTATTTTGCCTTTGCAACAAATCTTTAATATAAAAGATCATTGGTAAAAAGATAACCGCTGCCACTACTAATAATGTCCATATAGGATTACCACATACAAAAGATAAGATAATTAATAATAACATACATGGATTTAACCATATTCTTCTAATATTATCAAATATTTTAAACCTCTCAATTAAATTTAATGGGTTTCTTACTAATCCCCCACTCTTATTTTCTACCTTTCCTTTTAACCATCCAGCAATTTGTACATCTCCTCGAGCCCAACGATGTTGACGTGATGACTCTACTAAAAATTCTGAAGGGAAGTCATCAATCAATTCTATATCTGAAGCGAAACCACAACGTAAATAGTTACCTTCAAGTAAATCATGACTAAGTATTAAATTCTCAGGGAAGGTATTAGAAACAATTTCTTCAAAGGTCTCTAAATCATATATTCCTTTTCCTACAAAACTTCCTTCTTTAAATACATCTTGATAAAAGTTAGGAATAATACTTGAATAAACATCAAAACCACCTATACCTGCCATTAATTGTGAATAAATTGATTTATTAGTTGATTCTATATCTACATTTACTCTAGGTTGAACAATACCATACCCAGATATAACTTTAGTTCTAGCCTCATTTAAAACTGGTTTATTCATTGGATGAGCCATAACTCCTACCAAAGATAAGGCTGTATTTAAAACCAATTCAGTATCGGTATCTAATGTTATAACATATTTAATATGATTGTTTACTTCACTGACATTTTCAACATAAATATATTTTTCTTTATCATTTAGCGATAGTTTGTGTAAAAGCAAACGATTAAAATGAATTAAAGCTCCTCTTTTTCGCTCATATCCCAAATATTTACCTTCTGATTCATTAAATGCTCTTCTACGGTAAACAAAAGAGAATATTTTTTCATGATATTTTTGATTTAATTCATTAGACTTATTAATACCAAATTTAGCAATTTCTTCATCATATTCATTCTCTATAGTATCACTTTCACTACAGTCACCTAATAAAGAAAAATATAAATTGCTTGATTTGTTTGCCAAATAGTATTTTTCTAATAGTTCAAACATCTTACTTATTTTATTAGTATCTTTAATAATGGTTGGAATAACTACCATAGTAGCATTTTCTTTATTTATTCCTTTACTAAAATCTATTTTAGCTAATGGTTCACATTTGTAAAATTTCAATAATATTTTGTCTAATAATTGTATTATGAACTCACTTACGGGAACTAATAAAAGAATAAACGCCAATAAGAAATAATCAAGTAACAAGAATGATAAAAAGAAACTTATTATTATGGTTAAAGAACTAACTGCTATTACATATACTTTACTTCTTAATTCTAAATTGTCTTTTTTTAATAAATAAAATCCAATATGTTTTTCTTCTTTGCTACTTCTTTCTAATAAATTACATGCATAATCATATTCCGTAGAATTCTTACATTTACTTATTAAACGTTTACGATAAAGGCTCTTAGAATCAGGTGTCATTTTACGATAAGTAGCGTCCTGTTTCAATACTTGTTCAGTTTTGCTAACTTTGTCAAATAAATCATAAGTCTTTATTTTTAAATTATTTCTTAAACTGTTAAATATATTAGCAACAAGCATATTATTTCTAATGCTTTCAAGTTGTTCCTTATTAATTAAATCTTTTAATTTTAAATTTAATTTTTCAAGCATTTCATCCAACTGCACAAATAAATCACTTGAACTAGAACCAAAATGCTTCAAGCTATCGTTAAGCTGTTCTATTATATATGGATGATTTTCAATGTCACTATCAATAGTAATATAATCACTTAATGTAATAGCTTCTTCATTACGAATTTTATCTTCTAAAGTATTAGCTAAATTTCTAATTTTTTCTTTTTCATCTTGAATATTTTTTTTAGATATACACAACTTTGTAAGTCTATCTACTAAAACAAAAGATAATAAAAGAGGAACAGTTTCAATAAAATAGTAACTTAAATAATTGTCTTTACTATTCTGATAATCTTTTAAACACTTTAAAACATCTTCGTATTTAACATCATAATTATTATCATTATGTAAATTTTGAAGCGTTATATACAATTTGTCTGCCTTTTTTAAAGTCTGTCTTAAATGCTTGTTTTCTTTAAGCATTTTCTTGATACTCACTTTAATCTCAGCAACTATATAATAGTTGTCGATAATCCATTCATTAGTAGAACCAACAAATTTATGATTATTAGTTAGTGATATTAAGTACTCATAATAACTTTCAATTATTTTACAATTTTCAAAAAACTTTCTATATTTAATCATTTCATTACCTACTTTTTTATTTTTTTATTATTTTTAGGAACACATTAATTATAACATATAATTATTTACTTTTTCAAAACATTTAATATGACATAAAATTTATTTAGTAGTATATTCATTAGTAATATGATAAAATATACTTGAGGTGTATCTATGAAAGAAAAATATATGTCTCATCTTTCATTGATAATAAATGCAATAATTTTTATAGGTGTAGGTATCTCTTTATTTTTTTTACCAAATGCCTCCCTAGGAATTTTCCATTTTGTAGTATCAATATTAATGAGCTTGTTAGGACTAATATCATTTATTTTTAACATATTAAAGACTAAAAAAAAGATTAATATTTTTATATCAATATCAACTTTTACTATGGGTATGTTTTTTTATGCCAACCCTAATAAATTTTTAATTATATTTCCATTTATATTTGGTATTTATATGCTTATAAATGGTATTATTAAATTAATTGCATATTCTATTTATAAGAGCGATAAATTAAAAGGCTCATTAGCAATGCTATTAAATAGTCTTATTGATTTTTTGTTTAGTTTTATAATGATAATTAACCCTAGTAGAAATATAAGATTCTTAGCAATGATTTTAGGTTTATATTTAATATTATTTGGAATAACTTATTTATATGATTTTTTTAAAGATATTTTTCCTAAAGCTTTTTCTTATAAAAAAAGAAGAATAAGAATTACTTTACCTGTTTTTATCTCTGTATTAATGCCTTATCAAGTATATACCAAAATAAATAATTTATTAGCTAAATATATTACTCCTGTCCATATAAATAATAAAAATATAAGTGGAAAAGTTGACCTTGAAATATTTATTCATGTTAAAAATACAGCCATAGGAAGATTTGGACATGCTGACTTAGCTTTTGAAAACAAAGTATATTCTTATGGTTGTTATGATGAAGAATCAAAAAGATTATTTAATACTATTGGAGATGGCACATTGTTTACCATTCATAATAAAAAAGATTATTTAAGATTTTGCACTTCTCACTCCAAAAAAACAATCTTTGCATTTGGGATATCATTAAATGATAAACAAAAGGAAAGTATAAAACATGAATTAGATAAAATACAAGAAAACGCTTATCGATGGTTTTCTTGGCAAGAGTTGGATGATACTAAAAAATATACGGATTATGCAAGTATTTTATATAGAGAAACTAATGCTACCTTTTATAAATTTACCAAAGGGCGTTGGAAAACATACTTTTTGTTTACCACTAATTGTGTTAAACTAGTTGATAAAGTATTAGGTGCTGCTGGTAGTGATTTATTAAAAATTAATGGTATTATAACTCCAGGTACTTATTACAATTACTTAGATAAAGAGTTTAAAAGGCAAAATAGCAGTGTTATATCTAAGAAAATATATAGTGGAATATCCTCTAAAACAAAAAAGAAATAATTACTATTTCTTTTTATTTTATCATCATTTGAGCTAAATCCCAATCATGATCTGTTGTTATTTTAAAGTTATCGAAAGCACCATCAACTAATTTTACTTGTTCGTTCTTTGTAATAAATGGTTTAGAAGCATCTGTTAAAGTTTCTTTTTCTTTATCTGTAAGTTCACTATATATTTCGATCATTCTTTTTAAATTAAATGTTTGAGGAGATTGTAATTGCCATAAGTGAGATCTAATGGGAATATTATTAAGACATATCCCGTCGGGAGATTCTCCAATAGTATCAATAGCAGAAACTGCTGTTGTAGCTGCTCCGTATTCCATAGCACCATCAATATTATCATTTATTATTTTGTCATTGATAAAAGGTCTAACAGCATCATGGGTAATAACAATATCATCCTGATTAATACCAAAGTTATCTTTTATATAATAAAGTCCTTTTATTAGAGAATCAGTCCTTGTTAACCCCCCTTCAGTCACACTAACTTTATCCGTTTTACCAACATATCTAATAACTTCATCATTGACATGTTTTAAATAATCACTAGCACAAACAATTACTATTTTATCAACTCTATCATTCTTTAAAAAATGTTCTAGTGTATGAATAAAAATCGGTTTATCTCCTAGCAATAAATATTGTTTAGGAATCACAGCCTTTTTTAATCTAGATCCTTGACCACCAGCTAAAATAGTTGCATATACCATAACATACCTCCTATCAATTATCACTATTTATTTTTTACTTTAAAATCATTCAATATATAATCATAATTACTAAATTTTTTATTAGTTATCTTTACATGCCTACTTAATTTATGAAAAGGAGAAATATTAATTAATTGATTCCATCTTTCTTTATTAAATTCTTTACTTAATTCAAATTGTAGCATATGAGGATTTATATTATTATAAGTTGGAACTTTCTCCCATTCTTCATCATATATTTCTGTTGCTATTCTAAAAAAGATATGAAATAAAAAGTAATCATTTAAAAAGTTTTCTTTTCGCCAATAAGCATAAAGCATATCTCTAGTGGCTACTAAAATATTATTGTTAGGTCCCGCTGCTATAAACCAACTTGATGCTACAGTAGGCATTATATCTAAAGGATTTAAATTTATTTCTTTAAAAACAAATAAAGGTTGCTTATAAATATAACTAGGCATTTTATTAGTACTACATAAAACAGTAGAATCCATCCATATTCCACCATATTTAATCAAAACATTTAGGCGCAATATATCTGAAAAATGAACAAGACTTATTTCTTTTCTAGTAACTCTTTCCATTATATAATCAGGTATATCTACATAATCTTGATAATTATCCCAAGTTAATATAACTAATTGATAAGCTTTTAAATTTTTTTCAACACTATCAATACATTTTTGAATTAAAAGAGGGGCATTATCTCTTCCTTGTAACCAGCAAATCCAAATTTTATTTGAATTATTATTAGAAGATGGTAAATTATTCTTAATTACTAGATTTTTATATTTTTTCTTCATTTTTTTATAAATATCATACCTAATAGCCAAATCTTTTATAGCTTCATTATCTATATTATGATATTTAATTTGTCTGTAATACCAATTTATAAATAAGTTATATCGATACTTTACTACATTTCTTATTTTACTTTGAGTCACTATTAACACCCTCTATCTTACTTATAATCCAATCTACAATTCTTTTACTAGCTTTACCATCATAACAAGGTTTAACTCCTTTTTTAAATTTTTCAATATCGTTAAGATATTTATCTTGATCAAAAGTTTTAATGTTTTTAATTAAAGTGTTATCATCTTTAGAAAAAGGAAATGGTAATTTAGATAAATCGAAATACAAATGTCGTTCTTTCCTATAATTATCAAAGTCGGTAGCATACACATAGGCTGGTTTATTCATAATAAGAAACTCAAATAACATCGAAGAATAATCGCTAATTATAATATCAGAATATATTTCTAATTCCTGCGTATCACTAATATCGTTAGCATCAATAATTTTGTCACTATAATCAAATTGATCTTTTAGATGGATAACATTAGGATGTAATTTGATTAAAATCACAACATTCTTTCCTAATTTTTTTTCAAAAGCCCTAACAATCTTTTCAAAATCACATTGATATGCATCCATGTTTAAATCTTTTCTAAATGTAGGAGCATATAAAACCTTTATAACGTTATCATCTAACAAAAACTTTTTATTCATATTTTTATTAATTTTGGCTTTTCTAAAAGCATCAAATAAAACATCACTTCTAGGAATACCTGACTCAATAATTTGTCCATCATACCAAAAACATTTTTTAAAAATATCAGTTTCCCACTTGCTATCACTAATTAATAAATCAATATTTTTAGAATCTTTTTTAGCATATTTTATATATTTGGAACTAAGTGTACTTTCAGCATCTTTTTCAATTTGTTTAACTCCCAATCCTCCATGCCATGTTTGAATATAAATCTGTCCTTTTCTCTTTCTTAAAAAATAACATTTACGTACATTATCAATCCAAATTTTACTAGTACACTGTTCATATATCCATTCTTTACTTCCATATAAAACGGATCTAACAGAAGAAGGTAAAGTATCTTTCTTAGAATAATTCTTTTCGTTCAAAACCCAAACAATATCATATTTAGCATTTCTCTTTAATAGTTCTTCAACAATATATTTAGGGCTGTCCCCATAACCGTTACCATTAAAATTATCTACTACGATTTTATTATTATCTATTTTTTTAAAATGGTAAATAAACCAATATATATTTCTTAATTTTAAACGAATATTCCAGATTATATTTTCAAGCCAAGAAAATTTTTTTATAAACTTTTTAACCATATTTAAGAATGCTTTTTTCTCACTTCTAGAGAACAAGAACAAATAGTTAACAATGCATCCTACAGCACCACAAATAAATACTGCAACAAACAAAGCTACCCATGAGTTAATAGGCATTATTAAACTTATTACATAATAGAAACCAAGTAAAAGAGCTGTTACAAATAAATTTCTAAATATTTCAGGGTAAAAACTTTTTTTATTTACTCCTAAACAATGGGCAGAATACATTGGTGTATAAGTTATATTTTTAATAACTGCTGTTACTGATGAAACTCCTGCAACGGCAATTACTCCTAAGTCACTATACTTTAGTAATATAAACACAATTAATATATTTAAAAAACCTGTTCCAACTGTAACTAAAGAGTTTACTTTTAATTTATTAGTAATAGTAAATATTTGCCATAAAGGTACTATAGAACTTAATGTTAATTGTGATAATATTGATAATATTGATAAAGTATTCAATATATTGGTATCTACTTCAGGAACCCATAATCTATAGAAGGTAAATCCAAAAACCACTAAAAAGGCATAAGGCATATTAGACATAAAACTAGTTAACTTCATCGAAAACTTAATATCATCAACAACTACATCTAAATCCCCTTTTGCATAATCAATAGTCTGTTGTGGGGAAAATATACCAGCAAAAGTTGAAATAAAAGTACTAAGACACGCCGTAATTGTTTTAACAATAGCAAATTGCCCCATAGCCTTTGGACTAATAAATAAATTAGTAACTAACAAATCTAATCCATCAGAAAATATCTGCCCTAACTTAGTTATAGTATTCCATATTCCAGATTTTATTATTTCAAATATCTTTTTTAAATCAAAATATTTTTTATTGACAGAAACTTCGCTCATTAATTTTTTAGTATAATAAATATTCATTATCAATAAATATATTGAAACAATACAAGAAACCATTCCAACATATAATACTCTTGGCTTTAATATAGGTTTTAATAAAGCAAATATAACAAGCAATAATCCTGCTCTTAATAAGTAAGAAATAATATTTACTTTTGAAGATAAATCAAGTCTATTTCTAACAAAAGTAGCTGTTGAATAAGTGGCATTTATTATACTTAAGAAAAAATTAATAAAGATTAAAGCAAATAATATTTTGACATCTAGTATAAGATAAGGAGATATATTTAATAATTTATCTAAAAAGAAAACAATAAAAGCGCCAGGAACAATTAAAATTAAAGTGAAAATAATATTAGCTATAAGTATAGAAGTAAAATATTTATTAGCTTCTTCATATTTTTCTTGATGTATTTTTATAGTTATAAAACGCCCTGCCATAGAATTAAGAGCAATCGTTATTAAACTAGCATACATAACAAAATTATTAGCTAATGAGATAAAACCATAAGCTTCCTCACCAAGTGTTTTAGTTATAAAAGGGGTTAAAAAAAAGCTTATTCCTGTATTTACTATAAATGCTAAAATTGTAGCAATCATATTTATTAATAGTTGTTTTGACTTCATTACATTACCACCTTTTATTAACTATTTAACAAATTAATTTTATCATGCTTCTATATAAAAGTAAAACACGAGATCAAAGATATATATGTTTATAAACTATTTATATTTGATAAATTTATTATACAATACTTTAATCAATATAGCATTAGTTTTTAGTTTTAAATATTATCATTCTCCATCTCTTCTTTTAAATGTTTAATGGTTCTTGTAAAGCCTTCTCTAATATCATATTTAGGTTTAAAACCAAACTCATTCTTTATCTTATCTATTGATAAAATTCCTTTTTTAAAAGAGGAAACACCCTTTAATTGTTCTTTGGGAATATCAAATACTAATTTTAATTTTTTTTCAGGTTCTAAGTTAATTAAAGTTTCTGCTAATTCCTTAATACTAACTTTAGAATTATCTGAAGCAACATTATATACTAAATCATGAGATTGTAACAATACTAATAACATAGCTTTTATAGCGTCACTAATGTATGTGTAAGTTCTTTCTTGCAATCCTTCACTTTTTAAAAGAATATTTTGATTATGAATAATATTATTTAAAAAGTCAGCTTGAACTCTACCGTCATCTAATGACATGCCTGGACCATATGTATGAGCAAGTCTTACTATTTTAGTATTAAGACCATACTCTTCTTTAAAGCTGGCGCACATATTTTCGGCCGCTTTCTTCCCCTCAGCATAACTATTTCTTGGGTTTAAATGATCTACTTGTCCCAAAACTCCATCTTCTAAAAATAATTCTTGATTATCATTAGGTTCACCATAAATTTCACGAGAAGAAATAAACATGTAGGCACTAACTCTTTTTTCTTTTGCTAAAATTAATGTGTTGGCAGTACCAATCGTATTGGCAAAATTAGTTTCTACAGGTTTTTCACTCATTATTTTAGGACTCGCGGGTGATGCCGCATGAATAATATAATTAATTTCATCTTTTATTTCTAATCGCTCTGTTACATCTTTATTTAAAATCATTACATTATTATTTTGTATTATAAATGGATCCAATTTATCTAAATTTCTAACGATAGCTATTATTTTAGTATTAGTATGATACATTTCATTTAATTTTAATATTGTATAAACAAAATATGAACCGATCATTCCTGATGCACCCGTTATTAAAACCGTTTTCTTTTTTAACTTATTAATAAGTAATTTTGGAGTGCAATAATTCACTATATCTAATAAATCCTCATCAATGATTTTAGAATATTTCATACTTATCCTCCTTATATTTATTATTACTATTCATATCATCTAATCCCCCGCTACCAATGATATGTGATAACGTTTATTTTATTAATAGCTTACTTTCCAATTTTAATTAACCATGCTATAATTAATCTAGAGGTGGTAAATTTGGCAAATAAAACTATTGAGAAAATAGAAAAGGATAAAAAGAAAATGAAAGGTTTTGTCGATGAATTTAAAACGTTTATTGCAAGAGGAAACGTTCTTGATTTAGCAGTTGGTGTTATCGTAGGTGGTGCTTTTACTAAAATAGTTACATCTTTAGTAAATGATATTTTAACTCCTGTTATTGGTGTTATTGTAGGTGGTCATGACTTATCTAATTTAACTATTAAAATAGGAGAAGCCAGTATAGCTTATGGATCATTTATTCAAAATGTAATTGATTTTCTTATTGTAGCATTCTGTATATTTATCTTTATAAAATTAATTAACAAATTCTTTATCAAGAAAAAAGAAGAAGAAACCAATGTTGTTCAAGAACCTGTAAAAACAGATGAAGTTCTGCTTCTAGAAGAAATAAGAGATCTATTAAAAAAGCAAAAGAGTTCTAAAAAATGAACTCTTTTATTCTATAATATTTGATAAATATTGCATGTTAGTACCAATAATCGATATATAATTATCCCCTAATTCTTCTTTTAACAAATCAAGTTTTTTATTAACAATCTTAATATCCATCATAAATATTTCTAAATACAATAGTATAATATCTTCAATATAGTAAAATCCCCTTGTTTTCAGTAAATTATAAATAGATATAAAATTTTTTTCATTTAAATTAAGTAAATATTCCATTGGGTAACTATCCATAATCTGCTCATAATAAAAATCATCTACATATTTGTCTAAAAACATACTATAACCCTTTCTTAGTATAAGTCTTAGTATAATTTTTTAATAATTCTTGAACATTTATATTGTATTTTTTATTCATATCTTTATTACTCATCATATAAATTCCATGCATTTTATTATCCACGACAAGAGGTATATTTTTAGAATTCAAATAATTGGTTTTGGCCTCCAATAATTTATATGGTATATAATCAATTATTTCTTTATTATCAGAAATAGGTATATTATGCATTAAACAAAAACTTTCTTTAGCTTCTTTATTTTCCCTCTTTTCTAAAACTATTCCAAGAGAGGACAACATCATAGCTTTTTCAGGTAATAACAATCCTTTAACATATGATGATTTTTGAGTATTAATCCATGCCAATAAATCCTTTATATTATTATCTTCACAAGAATTAAAAATATCTAAATTTCCTTTTTCTTCATAATATTTTTTTAAAATATTGTATTTCTTATCCCATTCTATATCATAAACAGATTGCCAATTAATACCCAATTTCTCTAAAAGATCTCTTCTTTCAGTAGATAAAGTACCTTTACTATATTCATATTTTTGACGAGAAAGCCAAGAACCTAATTTTTCTAAATTTTCATTAGATCCTTCCTGTTTTAACTTACTAGCTGGTGGAATATCTAAATTATGATGCTTTTCATAATATTTTATAGCTTCTTCGTAATTTTTATTCCATTCTTTTTCGAATTTTTTCTCCCAATTCATGCCTTTTTTAGTTAGTAATTCTTTGCGATCTTCTCTCAAAGTGCCATTATTATATAGTGTTTTCTGATTTGCTAGCCACATACCAATATCTTTCCCTTGATCATTATATTCGTAACCATTGATAGTTTTAAATGATTTAGGAATATTTAAATTATGATGTTTTTCAAAATAAGATGATACTAATTTATAATTATCTAACCATTCCGAATCGTGAGCATCTTGCCAAGCAATACCTATTTGTTCCAATAATTGTTTTCTTTCTTCCTTTAATTGTCCACTGTCGTTTAGTTGTCTTTGACGTTGTACCCACTTCCCAAGGTCGAACTTATCTACTTTATAACCAACTCTTACATCTAGGTTACCATTCTCTTCATAATACTGTTTGGCTATATTATATTTATTTTGCCACTTAGTATCAAAAACGTTTGTAAAAACCATACCAATATTATTTAAATAATTAATTCTTTCACTAGATAATTTATTATCTTTATAGCTTGCTCTTTGATTATTTAGCCAAACACCTAATTTTACTCCTGACTCGTCATATTCATATCCGTTAATTGTTTTATAACCATCAGGAATATATAAATCATGATGATGAAGATAATAGTTTTTACACAATTCATAATTTTCCATCCACTCAATATCATTATATTTATCCCAAACCATTCCTAATTTGTCTAATGATTCTTTCCTAGATAATAACAATTTACCTTCACAGTAAGATGCTTTCTGAGTATGAAGCCATTTACCTAATTGTTTACCATACACATCATAATTAATTCCATCGTTAGTTCTAAAGCGAGCAGGAATATTTATGTGCCCAAATGATTGATGAAATTTACTAGCCAAATCATACATTTCTTCCCATTCAGGACTTTTAGTTCTTGTTTTTAAATATTCTAACATTTGGAATAAGTCAAAATTAAGTATTTCAATATCAAAAGAAGCATCAGTTAATTGAATATTGCGTGATCCATTTTTTTGACTCCTTTTTGCTTCTCTTAGACGGTCTTGTAAATTGTCTTGTAACTCTTTCATATATTCATAATTATTAGTTAAATCTATAATAACTGGTGCAATTATACCTCCAATTAATTCGTTATTAGACATCTTATCTATTTCTTTTAAACCTCTTTTTTTAGCTAACTCTATTAGTTCATCCCTACTAAAAGAACTGTATTTATTAATAACATCTTCCCTATTATCAACAACTGATAAAGCTCTACCAATTTGTTCAAAGAAGACTATATCAGATGATGTATTTCTTCCTAAAATAACTCCATCTAAACCAGGAGCATGTACACCTTCATTATATTGATTAATAGCAAACATAATTCTTAATTTGTCCTTCGTACTATTACCATCTAAATCGACATCATTATAAAAAGCTTGCCTATTTATTTTTCCATTTTTATCATCGGCACTAGTAGTTACATAAAACTGAATATCTTGCTCATCAATATATCCTTTAAACCAGCCTTCTGCTTCCTTCATAATCGTTTTAATATCATTAATACCTTCAACACTATAGGGTGGACAAAAATAAATATATTTACCATCTTTCTTGATGTTATTGGTAATTAAATCTTTCACACCTTTGGCATCATTAATTCTGCTTTTACAATCATGTAAAATCTTTTCATATTTAATTAAATCAGCGCGACTATAATTGCCATTATGTATTTTTTCTTCTAATTCTTGCTCTAATCCCTCAAAAGATATATATATAGATTTATATATTGGCTTAGGTAAAATACCTTCAATCATAGCGTCACATAAATCATATCTACTTATGACTTTATCGGAAAATAATTCATCACTTAAACTATTAGTTAAATCGCGTTCATATTGACTACCACGATCACGAACGGTATAAGCGGTCAATCCTAAAACATCAATATTAGGATGAGTTTTAATTATTTCATTAATTCTCTTACCCCAAACAGGTGCCCCTATATGATGAAATTCATCAACAATTAAAGCATCTATTTCCATTTCTTGTATTTCTTGCAATGATAAATTAACTAGACTATTATAAGTAGCAAACTTTACATGATTAAAATCTTGCTCAATACTTAAATTAGCATCTTTTATTAAATCATATAAATGCTCAATAATAGCAATAGTTGGCGTAACATACATAATTTTTTTGTCACTATTATCATAGGCAAATTGCAAACCATTATAACTTTTACCAGTTCCAGTCGCATGGACTATACATGCAATATGTCCATCGTTAGCAAAAAACTTTTTTATTTTGTTATAAGATCTCTTATTATGATCATATAATTCAAAGCCTTTACTCATCTTTATCACCATCATATTCTTTCATATCAATAAATTCTCTATCATCAATTTTTCGTTTAACAATTTGAACTTTATCACCAACAAGAAAATCACAATTAATATCATTTTGTTCTTGAATTAGTGTTAATTTTTCATTATTTGTTTCTATAATAAAGCCAATTTTGGAACATTTTAATATATCTTCACAATCACAAGGAATAAATATTTCTTTAATTGTACCAATTTGCTTTATCATAGTAACACCTCTATCGTAATTTTATCATAATTAACTTATGAATTCAAAAAAAATAGTAAATATTAATATATTACTATTTCTTGACTTTATCAATAAAAGAAAAAAGGTATGAGTGCATACCTTTTATTCCATAAGTTCATCTTCTAATTTATCAATAGGTTCTTCATCAATAAATTGTGATGCTAACTCATATTCAACGTTCTTATATTGTCTAGCACCAGTTCCTGCTGGTATTAACTTACCAATAATAACGTTTTCTTTTAATCCTTGTAATGTATCAACTTTTCCTCTTATAGCAGCATCTGTTAATATTCTTGTTGTCTCTTGGAATGATGCAGCCGATAAGAATGAATCAGTTTCAAGAGAAGCTTTAGTAATACCAAGTAATATTGGTCTTCCTGTAGCTGGACGTTTTCCATTAATAATTACTTCTTTATTACCATCAGTAAATTCTCTATAGTTTACTAATGATCCTGGTAAGAATAATGTATCTCCAGAATCGATAATTTTAATTTTTGATATCATACGTCTTGCAATAATTTCAACATGTTTATCAGAAATATCAACACCTTGACCACGATATACACTTTGAACTTCTTTCAAAATGTATTCTTGGGTAGTAAGTGGATCAGTTACAGCCAATAATTCTTTAGGACTTATTGCACCTTCAGTTAATTTATCTCCAGCTGCAACAGTATCATTAAGACTAACACGAAGTTTAGTACCATAATTAGAAACATGTTCTTTAGTTTCCAACTTATTAGTTACACTAATTCTAAACTTACCATGATCTTCTTCAATCTTAGAAACAGTACCATTTATTTCAGCAATAGTTGCTTTTCCTTTTGGAATTCTTGCTTCAAATAATTCTTGAATACGAGGTAAACCTTGAGTAATATCTTCTCCACCAGCAACTCCACCAGTGTGGAATGTTCTCATGGTTAACTGAGTACCAGGTTCACCGATTGATTGAGCAGCCATAATACCAACTGCTTCACCAATTTCAACAATGTTACCAGTAGCAAGATTTCTACCATAACATTTTTGGCAAACACCATTAGCAGTATTACATGTCAATGTTGTTCTTATTTCAACTTCTTGAATACCTGCTTTAATAATTTTATCGGCAATTTGCTCAGTGATATATTCTAATTTATCAGCAATTACTTCTTTTGTTTCAGGATTAATAATCTTCTTATTTGTAAATCTTCCAACGATACGATCATATAATTTTTCAATTACTTCACCTGTTTTATCATTTACAAATTCACGGACAACAACACCGTTTTCAGTACCACAATCTTCTTCTCTTACAATAATATCTTGTGAAACATCAACTAAACGTCTTGTTAAATATCCTGAATCAGCTGTTTTTAATGCTGTATCGGCACTACCTTTACGAGCACCATGTGTTGATAAGAAGAATTCTGATACAGATAATCCTTCTCTAAAGTTTGACTTAATAGGAATTTCAACAGGTGTACCATCAGGTTTAGACATGATTCCACGCATACCAGCAATTTGGGTAAAGTTTGAGATAGAACCACGTGCTTTAGAATGCATCATCATGAATATTGGATTATCTACATATTTATTAGCTTTTTCAGATAATTCTTTCTGTACTTGATTTTTAGCATCATCCCAAGTTGAAATTACTTTTTGGAATCTTTCTTCTTCAGTAATTAAACCACGTTGATATTGTTTATTAATCTTTTCAACTACTTTAGTTGCTTCCGCAATAATTTCATTTTTATTATCGCTAGTTACAACATCACTAATAGATATTGTAATACCTGCAACCGTTGAATATTTAAATCCTAAATCTTTTAATTTATCCAACATAATTGATGTTTCAGTTGTTTTATAACGTTTAAATACTTGAGCAATAATATTTTCCAAAGTTCCTTTAGGGAATGGTTTAACAAGAGGCATACTCTTGATAATTTCTGGAATATTTTGTCCTTTTTCAATAAAGTATTTATTTGGGGTAATACTTTGAATATTATCTAATGTAGGTTCATTAATATAAGCAAATGAATCTGGTAAAATTTCATTAAATATTAA
>CANQDV010000017.1 GCA_947593955.1 uncultured Bacilli bacterium
TTTGAAAACCTTTGTTAATTTTTGTAAATCCCCCTCTTCATACTGTCTAAAAAGTTGACAAACTCCCAAGAAAAAAAGCAACATTTCTGTTGCAAATTTTATTTTTTTATACGTCCTTATTTTGCTTCTTCTTGAGCTCTTGTTTCTCTTACAACTGTAACTTTTATTGTACCAGGATACTGCATTGTTTGCTCTATTTTTTCTTTAATGTCCCTAGCTACTTTGTGGGCAGCAAGGTCATCAATTTCTTCCGGTTTAACAATGACACGTAATTCACGACCAGCTTGTACAGCAAATGTCTTATCAATTCCAGGCATTTCATTAGCAATGCTTTCCAATTGTTCAAGTCTTTTAATATAATTCTCTAAAGAATCATTTCTTGCTCCTGGACGAGATGCTGATAAACTATCAGCAATAGCTACAATAACAGATATTGTCGATGTAGCTTCAACATCACCATGATGTGAAGCAATAGAATTAATTACTACTTCACTTTCGTTATATTTCTTAGCTAAATCAACACCAATATCTACATGACTTCCTTCTATTTCATGATCAATAGCTTTACCAATATCATGTAATAGACCTGCTCGCTTAGCAAGGCTTACATTTTCACCTAACTCACCAGCAATTAACCCTGATAAATGAGCTACTTGTTTTGAATGCTCTAAAGCATTTTGGCCAAAACTGGTTCTAAAGTATAACTTACCTATTATCTCAATTAAAGCTGGATCTACTTTAGTAATACCCAATTCAAATAACGCATCATTACCATATTCGATAATCTTAGCTTTCATTTCTTTGCTAACCTTATCATATATTTCTTCAATTCGCGTTGGATGAATACGACCATCTTTAATTAATGTTTCTAAAGTTACTCTAGCCATTTCCCTACGTAAAGGATCAAAACTAGATAATACAACAGCTTCAGGTGTATCATCAATGATTAAATCAACTCCCGTAATAGCTTCTATTGTTCTAATGTTTCTACCTTCACGGCCAATGATTCTACCTTTCATTTCATCGTTAGGTAAAGTGACAACTGTAACTGTTTGTTCGTTTGCTAAATCAGCTGCATATCTTTGCATCGAAATTACTAATAAATCTTTTGCTTTTTTATCAGCTTCCAATTTAGCTTCATTTTCTCTTTCTTTTATATATCCAGATATTTCTTTGGACATTTGCTCTTCAACCTTTTTCATCATTAATTGATGAGCTTTGTCTTTGCTTAGTCCTGATATTTTGCTTAATAAATCTAGTTGTTCTTGTTTTAAATCTTCCACTTTTGCACGTTCGCTTTGGATCTCTTCTTGTTTTAATAATAAACTATTTTCTCTTTCATCAAGAGCAACATCACGTTTTTGATATAATTCTTCTCTCTTATCCATATTGTTTTCACGTTGAATAAGACGATCCTCAGAAATTTTTAATTCACTCTTTTTTTCTTTGATTTCTCTATCAGCATCCATTTTTAATTTATGCATTTCTTCTTTGGTTTCTAATAAAGAATCTCTTTTAACTTTCTCAGCTTCCTTTTTTGCCTTTTCTATTATTTCTTCAGCTTTTTTATTTGAATTTTTTTCTTTCAAATTATTAGCAACGAAACTTCCGCCAACACCTGCTGATAATCCAATTACGACTAGCAAAATGGAGAATAATACATCCATAATTCTACCTCCATTTCTATATATGTTAAATTTATTTAATACTTTTAACATCTAATTATATTGTAGTTTTTATTCATTAATTAGTCAAGAAAAAAGCGTTTATGAATTTTTTCCTAAAGAAAAAAGAACTTTATTGTTCTTTCTTTATAGCAATACCATAAAATTCTCTTATCTTTTCTTCTAACTCGTCGCATAATTCTGGCTTTTCTTTTAATAATAGCTTAACATTTTCTTTTCCTTGGCCAAGCTTTTCTCCATTGTATGCAAACCAAGCACCACTTTTCTCTAATATATTAGCATTCGCTGCTAAATCAATTATCTCTCCTTCTTTACTAACTCCTTCGCCATACATTATATCTACAATAGCCGTTTTAAAAGGAGGCGCTACTTTATTCTTAACAACTTTAACCGTTGTTTTACTACCTATTACACTTTCTCCTAATTTAATTTGCTCACTACGACGTACCTCTAACCTTATTGTGGAATAAAACTTCAAAGCTCTACCACCAGTTGTAGTTTCAGGATTTCCAAACATTACGCCAACCTTTTCACGTAACTGATTAATAAAAATGGCAATTGTATTAGTCTTGCTAATCGTTCCTGATAATTTTCTTAAGGCTTGAGACATCAATCTTGCCTGTAAACCGACATGAGAATCTCCCATATCACCATCTATTTCAGCTTGTGGTACTAATGCTGCAACAGAATCAATAACTATAATGCTAACTGCTTCACTTCTAACTAAAGCATCACATATTTCTAAAGCCTGTTCCCCAGTATCTGGCTGAGATAAAAGCAATTCATTAATATCCACTCCTAAGTTTTTAGCATAAGTTGGATCAAGGGCATGTTCAGCATCTATAAATGCTGCTCTTCCACCACGTTTTTGAACTTCCGCTATAGCATGAAGAGCAAATGTAGTTTTACCACTTGATTCAGGCCCATATATTTCAATTATTCTACCTTTAGGAAATCCTCCAACACCAAGTGCTATATCAAGAGATAATGAACCACTAGGGCACACATCTATTTCCATATGTTTATTATCTCCTAATTTCATAATAGAACCTTTACCAAATTGTTTTTCAATATCACTTAATACTTGCTCTAAAGTTTTATCTTTACCATCTGTAATTTTACTCATTGTAATACCTCCATAATTTTTACTACACTTTAATCATACACTATTTTTTTTACAAATGCAATAGTTTTTTAAACAATTGTTCGATTGTCGATTTTCACGCACTATTTTTGGCCAAAAAAAAGAATTCCTTTTACGGAATTTCTAATTTCTATTCTTCTTTCTTATCAAAAATTAATTTTTTATTCATATTATAGTATTCTATCATTGATATAATAGACATAATTGTTGCAAAATACAATAAGAAATCACTAACTCTTAAATTGATAAACTCAAATGGTAAGTTGTAAAAGAATGTTAAAGCTGTACCAATCATTAAAGCTGCTGTTTTCAACTTTCCTGAACTAATTGCAGCAACTACTTTACCATGACTAGCAGCTTCCATTTTTATGGCATTTACTACTATATCTCTTAATACAATGACAACTGGTATAATAGGATGAATATCACCAGTAGATGTTAAAATAATTAAAACACTATTTACTAATACTTTATCAGCAATGGCATCTAACATTTTACCAGTATTAGTAATTAATCCATATTTTCTTGCAATATGACCATCTAAAAAGTCAGTCAAACTAGCAATAATAAATAAGATCCCTGCAATTATATACCTTAAATCAATTAGGACTCCATTAACATTATATTGAGGAAAATCAATATTTACTGCATAAAAAGGAAACAACATAATAATAATGATAAGAATAGACATTACAATTCTAGATATAGTTAACTTTGTGGGTAGATTCATATACTTCACCTCTTTTTAATTCACTATTTATAACCGGAGCTTTTGGCTGTGATAATTTAAGTATCAAAACTATTAACAAAAAGAATATTAAGATTGCAAGTATTACAAAAAGTAACTTTTTTTTGTTAATTTTCTTTTTTCTTATAATTGTATATGGTGATTTAATTTTTTTAGCATTATTTTCATTAATCTTTTTTTCTGCTTCTAATATATCTGAAAGGGATAGTTTAGAAGTATGCTCAAACATAAAGTCATTAAATTCATCTGCAACTTTCTCTGGATCTAGTCCTAAATATTTAGCATAATTTTTGATAATGGTCTTTAGGCTTAATACATCTTTAAAAGCTCTTATATTACCTTCTTCTATATTTTCTAGTTCATCTATTTTAATATTTAAATCCTGGGCAGCTTCTTCTATTCCTACACCATTGGATTCTCTATGTTCTTTTAAAAATTCTCCTAATTCTTTCAAGATAACACCTCTCCAATAAAAAAACAATACTTTATAAGCCATGTTCTGTTCCTATTACTAGGCGACAAACATTTATCTACCATTGCTGGTCCTTAACTCCGTTTAATTTCTTTGTTAAAGCTCCCCTACCAAATTTGGGTTTCTCGTTCGTGGGGGTTACCTCGTTCCACTTCAGCTATTTCTAGCTTGTTCGTCACTATGGCCCTTTACGATTACTATAATCATATCTAAAAGACTTAGATTATTTCATCTCCGTTAGATAACTCTACCTAAGGTTATTTTTTCCCTTAGCGCGATCACTAAGAACATCTCAGTTCTTACGAGCATGGACTTTCCTCTATATAAAAATATATAGCGTTTGTCTAAGTATTATTCTTCTTCATCTTTACCATATACAATTTTTTCTAGTTGTGATAAACGTTTCATAACATCAACGTTAGTAACTTCTTTAGCATCTCCACTCTTGGCAATTTCAATACTCATTTTTAAATTGCGAATTTCCTGTTTTAAATTCATTATCTGTTCTAGTAATTCTTCTTTTTCTTTATCGCTTTCTTTTAATAGGGCAATAAATTGTTCATAATCACCAATAACTACATCTAAAAATTGATCTACTTCTTTTAATCTATAACCTCTTGTATCAATTTTAAACTCTTTTTCTAAAATATCTTGAGGAGTCAAAGTTATTTTATTTTGATACATATTTATTCACCAATCCCTTACGATTATATTATCACAAAGTTTGACATTTTTGTCAATAATACCCACTTATTTTCTCCTTCGTATCCTACTTCTATATATTAATTTGGAAATCATTACATTATCACTAATTCTATTTAATACATCAATAACATTTTCTCTTTTCATTTTTTCACCTTGTAATAATCATACAATAACCTTTGAAATTTGTCTTAAATTCGACAAAACTAGCTAAAAAATAACAAATAAGTCACAATGACAAAAATGATGGAAAATTTTAATAATATATAGTATAATTTAATATAGGTGATTTTATGAAATACCCTAGTGGAATAAAGTTAAGTACAACTAAGAATATTTCTTATGACAATAGAGGTATGGATTTAGAAGAAGATATTAATATTACTAATCAATATTATATAGATAACAATATTGCTTTTATTTATAAAAAACCAACTCCTATTCAGGTAACTAAAGTTGATTATTCACAAAAAAGTGCTATCATCAAGCAAGCATATTTTAAAGAACCATCAACAACAGATTACAATGGATTATATAAAGGTTTTTATATAGATTTTGAAGCTAAAGAAACAGAAAGTAATACTTCCTTTCCATTAAGTAATATTCATAAACACCAAATAAGTCACATAAAAAATATATATGAAAACGGAGGAATCGCTTTCCTTATTGTTCGATTTAATCGTTTAAGAAAAACCTTTGTCTTATTTGGTAAAGATTTAATTGATTATATGAATAATAATAAAAGAAAGTCTATTCCTTTAGATTATTTCAAAGAAAAAGGATATTTGATAGAAGAAAAATATATTCCTAGAATTGATTATCTAAAAATAGTTGATCAGGTTGGAGGTATTTATGAAAAAAAACAAAAATAAAAGTGGAGTTACATATCATAAGAAAGCCACTTCAAATAATAGGGTAAGTAGTAAAAAGATTAATAATAATTCTACAAAAAGTACTACTAAAAAGAAAAAATCATGTAATTTAAAAAATATTAAATTAACCCCTACTCTTTTAATAACCATTTTGGTATTCATTGCATTAATTGTTTTAGCATATTTTACTATTGGATTATTATTTACTGTTATTTGGGTAATAGGTATTGTTCTTATTATTTCATTTTCGGCTTTTATTCGCAAACTAAGAAGAAAAAAAGGTTGGCGTATAGCTACTAATATTTTATTAATTCTGATGCTATTAATGTGCATAGCTGGAACACTTGGTGTTGGAGCATTTTTCTATTATGTTGTTAAACAGGCACCAGAGTTTGACGTACAATTATTGGAACGTAAAGAATCTACTTTATTTTATGATATTAATAATGTATTAAGAGCTGAAATAGGTGCTGAAAAAAGAGAAAAAATTACTTATGATGAAATAAGTCAAATCTTTATTGATGCTTTGATTGCTACTGAAGATTCAAGATTCTTTCAACATAATGGTTTTGACGCAGCTAGGTTTATAAAAGCATCTATTGGGCAAGTGGCTGGAGATTCTGATGCCGGTGGTGCTTCTACTTTATCGATGCAAGTAATTAAGACTAACTTTACTGATGCTAAACTTGATCAAGGATTTGCAGGTATAGTTCGTAAATTTACTGATATTTATTTAGCCGTTTTTAAACTTGAAAAGAATTATAGTAAACAAGAAATTATAGAATTCTATATTAATAATAACTATATGGGTGACACAGCTCATGGTTTGGAGCAAGCTTCACAAACCTATTTTGGTAAAAAAGCTAAAGAATTAAATTTAGCTGAAGCTTCTCTTCTAGCAGGAATTTATAAATCTCCATATACGTTGAATCCTTATCTAAATCCTGATAAAGCTACAGAAAGACGTGCTACTGTATTAAATTTAATGGTTATGCATGGATATATTACTGATGAGGAAAGAAAAATGGCAAACAGCATTCCAATTACTTCACTACTTATCGGAAAAGAACAGGAAGAATATGAATATCAATGGTATATTGACACAGCTGTAAGAGAAATTCAAGAGCGTTATGGTGTTAATGCTTATAATACTCCTATGATTATTTATACTAATATGGATCCTGATAAACAAAAAGGATTAGACAATATTGTATATGGTGTAAATTATCAATGGCGTGATGATAAAATGCAAACAGCTATTGCAGCTATTGATGCCGACACAGGTAAAATTGTAGCCATAGTAGGAGGAAGAGATAAAGGACGTCTTCTAAGTAATCGTGCTACACAAATGAAAAGACAAATTGGATCAACAGCCAAACCATTATTTGACTATGCTCCTGGTATGGAATATTTAAACTGGTCTACATATACAATGTGGGAAGATAAAGAATATTATTATTCATCAGGTCAACCAATGAATAACTCTGACCGTCAATATTGGGGTTGGATGACAACAAGACGTGCTCTAGCCTACTCAAGAAATGTACCGGCATTACAGGCATTTCAAAAATTAACAGAACAAAAAGTAGATGTAATAAAATTTGTCACTTCTTTGGGAATAACACCTGAAATTGAAAATGGTAAAATTCATGAAGCACATTCAATTGGTTCATTTAATGGTTCTAATCCATTACAAATGGCAGCCGCATATGCAGCCTTTGCTAATGGCGGAACTTATTACGAGCCTTATACTGTAAATAAAGTAATATTCCGTAATACTGGCGAAGAATACGAATATAAATCTGAAGGAACAAGAGTTATGAGCGATTCAACAGCATTTATGATTACTGACTGTTTAAAATCTGCAGTTAATTATGGTGTTAGTGGTGCAGCTAAAGTAGAAGGTGTAAACGTTGCTGCTAAAACTGGTACAACTAACTTCCCTGAATCATTATTAGTAAATGCTGGGGCTCCATTAAGTTCTGTAAATGATGCATGGATTATTGGATACGATCCTGAATATGTTATTGGTATGTGGTTAGGTTATGATGACTTTAAAGACGGATACTTAACTCCAGAATCAGCAACATCAGAACGTGCTAAAATATTCAATGCTGCAGGTAACGCAGTCTTTAAAAAGAATGGTCAAGATTTTAAAGTTCCAAGCAGTGTTGTTTACTCAGCAGTAGAATTAGGAACTTATCCAATCTCTCTACCAAGTTCTGATACACCTGAAGACATGATTACTTATGAATACTTTAAAGCAGGAACAGAACCTACCGAAATATCTACTAAATATATAAATTTAAAAAATGTTACTAATTTAAAAGTTACTTATAACCCTAGTACTTTGACTGTAAATTTATCTTGGACAAAAGCTAATAAATCTCAGAGTGAGAGTTCAAGTTATGGTAAATTTGGTTATAAGATTTATAAAGATAATAAATATTTAGGATTTACTACTAATAATAGTTATACAATAACTGATTCACAAGATCCATTTGGAACTTATAAAGTTGTAACAGCTTATGAAAAATTTGATACAATTGACAGTCCTGGTGCTACATATGAATTAATCAATAAAATAACATATTCTGTAGAACTTCTAGTTTCTTCCGAAAGGACTTATGAAATTTCAGAAACTTTGGATAGTTGGGACTTAAAGCCATCGGCTAGTGATATTGAAGTATATGGTGACGGTAAACAAATAAATGATTTCAAAGTTATCATTTCCATAAAAAATTCCAAGGGCGAAACCGTTGGAAATATGACTACTACTGAAACTGACAAATTTACTATAACTTATAATATCAGTATAGACGGAGAAACAGTAGGATCAATTAGTAGAACAGTAAATATAGAGTAATTATTACTCTATATTTTTTTTAAGTAAAAAGATGACATACAATCATAAATATAATACCTATTATAAAGAAACCTATTGTCCTATTATTTTCCTTGTATTGTAACGAAGCAGGAATTAATTCATATAAAGATATAGCAGTCATAATACCTGCAATAACCGCCAATAATAATCCCATAATAACATCATTCATGTATGGTGATAAAAACAAGTATGCTATTACAGCACCAACAGGTTCTGAAATACCTGATACTAATGTATATAACATAGCTTTTATTTTACTTTTTGTACTATAGTAAATAGGAACAGAAATACTTATACCCTCTGGTATATTGTGTAAGCTTATTGCTATTGCTAAAGATAAGCCTAATTTTATATCTCTAGTCGAAGTCATAAATGTTGCAATTCCTTCAGGTACATTATGTAATATAATAGCAATCATAGATATTAATCCAACTTTAAACAATCCTTTATTATTAATATTATTGGAATTAATATCAGGTATATATTTATTAATTAAAAGAGAAATAATTATTCCTATAACAATAAATATTAACGATAATAATATTGAAGGAAACAAATAAAAATTTTTCATTAAATCACTAATAGAAGATGGTATTAAATCAGTAATACTTATAGTTAACATTACTCCTGACGCGAAAGCTAATGCTGAACATACTACTTTATTAGTATTTTGGAAACGGAAAAAGATTAATAATGCACCTAGCATCGTTGATAATCCTGCAAAAGACGTTATTAAAAAACTATATTCAATGTTACTCATATTATTCACCTAATTAAATATATAATTTTTCATAAAAAAAAGAACCATTATTGGTTCAATGTGTACTATTTAATTTTATTATTAATATATCTTTCTGTAGCCTTATCATTACTTTTTATTTGACAAGGATTGCCAAACACTATAAACTTCATTACAAACTGTGGAAGTTTTCTCTTTTTCCATGATTTTCTTAACTAATGCAGTTTTAAAACCCTTATAAGTGTGCTTTCGCTTTTAATTTCTTTAAAAAATGAACCACACTATAACTTACAGTATATATAAAATAATAGAAAGGTCTAACAACATAGTCATATTCTCCTATTAATTCTACTACTTCACCACCAAAAGCTTTTTTAAATAAATAAACGCCATATATAGGATCTTTTGGAGTTAAATCACTAGATATACCATAAAAATTATAATAAGCATAATTATTATCTAAAGCATATTTAATCATTTCGTAATGTAGTGTTGCAAAAGGTTGAAATTCTAAATATTTTTCATACTCTCCTCCGGCAAAAGATAATACCTCGTTACCACATAAGAAATAAAAAACAGCACCAAGTAATAATATATCTCCCTCATTTTTTTGTAGTTCTTCAAAATGAGCTATCTTTTCTTTAAGACGATTAATCTCTTCCTCTTTACTTTTAGAAGTTTCTTCTTTAATTTTAACTCCTTGCTTTTGGCTATCTAATAATTGTTGATACTCTTTTTCCATTACTGATAATTCTTTATTAAAAACTTGTAATTTATCTTTGACATTTAATTCAATAAAATATAATTTTAAAAAATTATCTTTAGTAAAAAACTTATACATATTTTGATAATATGCTAAGCCTCTACTTAAAAAGCCTCGACGATTAGCTGTTTCATCCACAACTTTCTTAAATAAAGGAAGCTCTTCATAACTACCTTCACGAAGATAAACGCCATTTTTTTCGTTCTTACGAATAGTACTTCGCATCTTACTAGACATATCTTTCATAATATCATCTAAGGATCTTCCTTTTAAAGGAATACCATACATCCATTTAGCTTGCAATGTTTGTTCGCCAGGTTTAGCACACTTTTCTTTATATCCTAATTTTTTTATTTCTTTAACAATATGAGAATTATCTAATCCCTTTTCGACTATATTACCATCTTTATCTCTTTGATGTAATCTAACATAAGGATCAATTTTAAAAAAGATACCATTATTTTCTTTAACATATTCTTTTATTTTTAAAGTAAATTCTTCTAATAATTTAAAATCATTATAATCTAATATAAAACCTCGAGGAGCATAAAACATTTTCTTCTTAATAGGAGTAATTTTAGATAAGAGAATTGTACCTGCTAAAACTTTTTTATTTTTTTTAAATCCTAAAAGGACATATTCCCAGCCATTACTTTCTTTTAACTTTGCCCAATTAATGGTTTGTAAAAAAGTAGCTTGTTCATGATTATAAGCAAAATCTTTAAATTCTTTTTCATTTAGTTTTATTAATTCCATTATCTTACCTTCTTTCTTGGATATCTCTCCATATAATCTTAAATTTTCTTAAGAAAGAATAAATATAATAAGTAAAATAAAGAGGATAAGTAAATTCACCAATTAGTTCGACGACATTAATACCAAAACCTTTTTTAATTTCAAATACTCCATAATACTTATTTTTAGGGTCAAATATTCCAGAAATACCATAAAAATTAACATAAGGAATACCATATCGATAAGCATCTAAAATATGTTCGTTATACATAGCATATTTAGGAGTAAATCTCTTATATTCCATCAGAATACCACTATAAAGAGTTAAATATTCTAATCCTGATTTTAAAGATAACAATACTCCTATATCTTTACCATCGGGATTTTGTTTTTTGAATTTTTTAGCTTCCTCTACTTCCTTACGATACTTCTCTAGTAATTTATCCGATGTTTCTTTTTGATTAGTCAATTTATTCCCCACATTATCATGTTCCATTTTATCAATAATACTTTTATTATTTTCTTCTTCATGCTGCAATAATTCTTGTGATGATTCAAGATAAATATCAGGATCTAAATAAGCAATATATATTTGTAAATCATCCCCCAAATATTTATACATTCTTTTGTAATATTCTAAATCACGATAATTAAACTTTTTACGATTAGCCGTTTCAATTAATATTTCTTCCATGCTTTCTAAATCATCAATTGTCCCTTTTCTAATTTGTATTCCTTTTTTATAAGTGGATTCAATATTTTTTCTAGTTGTTTTAGAAAATCTTTTCTTTAATTCTTCGTATGGAACATCCAATTCAAGACGAGCATTCCATCTTGACTGCGTATTTACTACATCAGTATTAAAGCCAAAATGTTTATAACCTGTCTTTTTTAATAAATTAATAACTTCATCATTTTTATGATTACCAGGAATAACACTTCCATCATTTCCCCTTATTTGATAAATAACATTAGGATCGATTTTAATCATTATTCCTTTTCTTTCTTGGCAGAATTTCTTTAATTCATTTGTAAAAAATTCTAATAATTCTTTATTAGAATAGTCCATTAAATAACCTCTTGGAGCATAAAAAGTATATCTACCTAAAAAGGTTTTAGTTACAGTAAACATAGCTCCTGCAATAATCTTGTTATTTTCTTTTACCCCTAAATAATATATTTTACTTCCATAACTTTCTCTTAATTTGGCAACACCTAAAGTTTGAAAAAAACTTTCTTGTTCATGATTGCTAGCAAAGTCTTGGAATTCTTTCTCTTTTAATTCAACAAATTTCATATGTTCCTCCTTATGATGAAGCTTTAATATTACTATTAATATTATTACATAAAACTACTTTTATTTAAACCTTTTTGCGAAAATAAAAGAAAAAAATAGTATTTATTTACTATTTTTACAAATACTTTTTAACTTACAGGTAGCACAACTAGGACATGTTGCTTTACAATAATATCTACCAAAAAGTACTAATTGATGATGTCTTCTACTCCAAACACTTTTATCAAATTTCTTCATCAAACGCTTTTCAATAGATAAAACATCATCACTATCTTTTGCAAGACCTAGTCTTTTACTTACTCTTGCTACATGAGTATCAACGGCAATAGCAGGTACATTGAATAAATTACTTAGAACGACATTAGTTGTTTTTCTTCCTACACCCGGCATTTTTTCTAATGCAACTCTATCATTGGGAACTTTTCCATTATAATCATTAACTAATATTTTAGCGATTTCAATTATAAATTCTGCTTTCTTATGAAAAGTACCAATTGGCTTAATAATATCCATAACATCCCCTATTTGCGCATTACTCAATTCTTTCAAAGTAGGATATTTCTGAAATAAAATAGGTGTGACGCTGTTGACTCTTTTATCAGTAGTTTGAGCACTTAACACTACAGCTATTAACAATTCATAATCTTTATTATAATTTAATTCACACTTAGGATTAGGAAATAACTCTTCTAAATATTCTTCTACTGCATCAACCATTATTCATCATCATCCAACCAATTATATTCAAATACTTCTAATTTTTCTTCTTTATTTTCTTTATGAGATGTTCTATTTTTCTCTACATCTTCTTTATTTTTTATTCCCTTTTTACTCCATTCATATAATATTTTATCAATATATCTTAAATTACTAACTCCATTAAAAGTTGCCTCTTTTAACGCCTCTTTAATTAGTTCTTCACTAATACCACTTTCTGTCCAAGCTTTAACTATTTCATATTCAATAGGACTTAAAGTTCTTGCAAATTCCTTCTCAATAATCTGAAAGATTTCCTCATGGCCACTATTATTGACATCTTCCATTATTAATAAACTTATTTTTTGATAAAAATCATCTAAAGAAATATACTCTTCACTTATTTTTTTATCATTCTTTATTACATCTAAATGAATTAAATTATTATCTGTAAGACTACTAATAATAGCCATAACATCTTTGACATCTAATCCTAAATCCTTTTCAATAAGATTAAGATTAAATAATATGTTATTGCCTTGATTATATAAATACATCAAAAAAATAAACTCATCTAATTTTATATTTAATTTATTATAAATTCTATATAGATACAATGGGATTACAATATTCTTTGATTGTAATATATCTAGCATTTTTTTATTTTTCATAGAGCCCCCTTAATAATTATTAACAACATACTTTTTCAAAATCTCATTATCATTATCTAATTTCCCATTTAATATTAAAGTAGTTAGATTATTATAAATATCTTTTAAATATGCTCCTCCATTTTTATGTAATATATCCATTATTTCTTTACTTGTTATGTTAATATCAGATTTATTAGTAATTGGTAATTTATCAAACTTTTCAGTTATCTTCTTTTTATCAATACCTTTTATCGCACCAGCAACACTATTAACATATAGTCCATAGTGATACAAAACTTCATTGTTTAAGTTGTCCAATTTAATGACATCTCTTATTTTCTTAATTAATTCTTTTTCATTTTTGGAAAAAGGATAATTATCACTTATATCTAGTGAAGACCATACCCCAATGATGTCAACTCCTAATTTTATATCATCTAAATTATATATTTCTAATTCTTTATCTAACCCTAACTCTTTCAATAAAGAAACTCCATATGTAGCGTTTTTACTAGAAAAAATTTTGTCTAATTCTTCTTTTTTACGTTGATAAGAAAGAGTAGATAAATGATGTTTAGTCTTTTTTACAGCTTCTTTTATTTCATCGCTTAATGAGAAATTAAGAATAGTAGCAAATCTTATCGCTCTTAAAATACGTAACGAATCTTCTTCAAATTTATCATAACTAGAACCTACTGTATTTATTATTTTATTATCTAAATCTTTTTGACCATTAAGTAAATCAATAATTTTTCCATCACTATCCATACATATAGTATTTATTATAAAGTCTCTTCTAGATAAGTCCTCTAGTAAATCATTTATATATTCAAATTCAACTGGTTTTCTATTATTTATATAGGAAAGTTCTCTTCTAAAAGTAGTAATTTCAAAACGAATGTTATGATAAAAAACCGTAACTGATCCATATTCTACTTTAGGTATAAAAATATCTTTAAATATTTGTTTAATATCCATAGGTGTTGCATTAGTAGCAATATCCACATCTAAAGATGGTCTCTTTAATAAATAATCTCTTACAAAACCACCGACAATATATGCTTTAAACCCTTGTGCTTCTATTTTTTTAAGTAATTTTAACGATGTTTCAATCATAGGTAATCCTCCTACTTCATTATACCAAATTTATATATAAAACGAAAGCCAAAAAAAATAGAGTATTTCTACTCTATTATTAGTTAACTGATTCTTTTAGTGCAGATCCAGCTTTGAAAGTAACAGCGTTTCTTGCAGGTATTTTAACTTTTTCACCTGTTTGAGGATTATGTCCTTCACGTGCTGCTCTTTTTGAAACGGCAAATGTTCCAAATCCAACTAGTGGCACTTTGTCTCCTTTTGATAATGCTTTTGTAATTGTTGCAAATGTTGCATCGATTGCTCTAGTAGCATCTGCTTTAGTTAATCCTGTAGCTGTTGCAACAGCTTCAACTAATTCAACTTTTTTCATTTTATTACCTCCGTATTTTTTTATTAAGCACTATATGCTTACATATATAAAATATCATGTTTTTTTTACAAAAGCAATGGTTTTTAACTTTTTTTAGCAAATTTACATAAAAGTTATTATTTAAGATTATATCCTAATTTTTCAAGGGTATATTTGGCAAAAGGTGATAATTCTTCTTTTCTTAATTCTTCTATATCATACCAAGCAGCTCCTAAGGAATCTAATCCATCTTCACTACTCTTTAAGTCTTGATCTTCGGTATCTATTATATATAATACACCTATATGATGTAAGTCTTCCCAAAGGTCAGGTTCCATTTCCCACTTAATATTAGTGGCCGTAACATCTAAAAGTTTATATGAAGTAATTTCTATTCCCACTTCTTCCATAAGTTCTCGCCTAAGAGTTTCACTTGGTAGTTCTGTGTGTTCAATTCCCCCACCTGGTAAATCAAGTTTACCTTTATAACCTCCTCTTGCTTTTCTTATTAGTATTATTTTACCTTCTCTAATAAGAATGCCATAAGCTCCAACATGTGTTTTAACTACTGTTTCCATATAATAACCTCCATATTTTTATTATAAATTAATAGTTATTATATTACAATAGCAATTAAATTATTAGAACCTTTATTAACAATTTTAGTTAATACATTACTTAATTTATATCTAACATTATCAGGCATTAAAGATATTTTAGACTGAATACCTTCTTGAACAATAACATCTAAACTTCTACCAAAAATTTCGCTTTTCCAAATATTGTCTGGATTAGTTTCATAATCTTTCATTAAATAATTAATAAGTTCTTTACTTTGCAATTCACTACCAATAATTGGTTCAAAGGTTGATTGAACATCTACTCTAATCATGTGTATAGAAGGTGCGACTGCTTTTAATTTAACGCCGTAACGCGAACCTTGTTTAATTATCTCTGGTGTATCTAATTTCATATCAGCAAGAGTTGGAGATGCAACTCCATATCCCGTTTGTTTAACCATTTTTAGAGCATATTTAATTTGGTCATATTCCGTTTTAGCTTCATTATATTCTTGAAACAACGACAATAATTCTGCCTTATTTCTTACATCTATTTTAATAATATCCGTTAATACCTTGTTATATAACTCACTAGGAGCTTCTAAAGATACAATTACTTCACCAGTAGAAGGATCAACATTTGATAAATAAGCTTTCTCAATATTAGGATTATCTAAAAAATGTTTAGTGATGTTCTCTATATCTCTTAACTTATCAACTTCAATAATACTTTCACGAATACTATCAATATAGCTTTGTTTAATTGGATTTTTACTATTTAAAATAGCAATCCATTCTGGCATATTAACCTTTACTTCCAATATAGGAAACTCATATAACGCCTCTCTTAAAATATTGTAAATATCTTTTTCAGTCATAGATTCAATACTTATTGGTATAACTGGAACATTATGTTCTTCTTTTAATGTCTCAGCAAGGCGCTCAGTTTCTGGTAAAGTAGGATGCGTTGTATTCAAAAGAACTATAAATGGTTTACCCAATTCTTTCAATTCACTTATAACTCTATTTTCAGCTTCTAAATAGTCGTTCCTTGAAAATTCCCCAATAGAGCCATCTGTCGTAACCACAATACCTATAGTTGAATGATCTCTTATTACTTTTTCAGTTCCAATTTCAGCAGCTTCTACAAATGGTATCTCTTCATTGTACCAAGGTGACTTAACCATACGCGGTCCATTTTCATCCTCTGCACCTTTAGCATTTTCAATAACATAACCAACACAGTCAATTAATCGAATATTACAACTAAAATCATCTATATCAATTTTAGCTGCTGTATTAGGTACAAATTTAGGTTCAATTGTCATAATCGTTTTACCACTAGAACTTTGAGGGATTTCATCTAATGCTCTTTTACGTTCATATTCATCTTTTATATTAGGGACAACTAAAGTCTCAATTACTTTCTTAATAAAAGTACTTTTACCAGTCCTAACCGCTCCTACTACTCCTAAATAAATATCTCCTCCTGTTCTTTCAGCAATATTTTTAATAATTTCATATTTATTCATACATATACCCACTCTCTTTTTTCTTTTCATTTAAATATATGAGTATAAAAAAAAGATATACCAAAGAATATAAAATAAAAGAATTAACAAAATGTTAATGTAAAAAGTAGAAATTCATTATTTACTTTACCAAAAAAATAGTGAGTTAACACTATTTATAACATTTTATCTAAATCTTTAGGTACTTGATCATTTTTTATCGTATTAATGATTTTTTGGGTTTTTTCTTCACTTACTTCTTTTCCCGCTACTTGACTTATTTCCTTAATTAAATCCCTTAATACTTTCTCATCTTGCATATTAGAGTTTTGTACTTTAGAAGCTAACGATAAGATGGTGGCTTTATCCACTTTTGTTTTCTTCTCAACTTTATTAAAAAAAGAATCTCCAAACATAAAAAACCTCCTACATAATTATATGTAGAAGGTATAAATTTGTTATTCACTACGATTTTTAAATTGCAAAATAATAGGTGTTCCTTCTAATTCAATATTTTCTCGTAATTTATTTTCAAGATATCGTTCATAAGAAAAATGAACTAAGTTTTTATTATTAACAAAGAAAGTAAACTTAGGAGGCTTTATACCTGTTTGACTAGTATAATATATTTTTAAACGTTTACCTTTATATGATGGTGGTATGTTTAATAAATAAGCATCTCCTATTATATCATTTAAAACGCTCGTTTTAATTTCTCGTTTAATATTTTCACTTACTTTTAAGATTTCAGGCATAATCGTATGTATTCTTTTTTTAGTAAGAGCCGAAGTAAAAACGACAGGAACATATGATAAAAATTGAAATTCATTTCGCACTTCTTTTAAATAATCAGACATCGTCTTTGTTTTTTCAAGCTTGTCCCATTTATTGACAACAATAATTAAACCTTTACCTTTTTCTAAAACGTAACCTGCTATATGTTTATCATGTTCAATAATTCCTTCTTCAGCATTAATTACCAATAAACATATATCACTCCTGTCTATTGCCTTCATACTTCTAAGTAAACTATATTTTTCCACATTTTCATATACTTTACCTTTTTTGCGCATACCTGCTGTATCAATAACAACAAACTCATTTTTTTGATAAGTAAGAACCGTATCAATAGCATCCCTAGTAGTACCCGCCACATCACTGACAATTACTCTTTCTTCATTTAACAAAGCATTAACTAAACTACTTTTACCGACATTGGGCCTTCCAATAACAGAAAACTTTAATCTTGTATCTTCTTTTTCTTCTTTCTTATTAAAATCTTTAGTTATTTCATCCATAAGTTCAACAAAACCAATTCCATGTTCGCCACTAACAGGAATATATGTATCAAAACCCAACTCATAAAAATCATATATATGGTCATTCGATTGTTTATTATCTACTTTATTGATGGCTACAATTATTCGTTTATTACTGCGTCTCAATATATCTCTTACAATTAAATCATTAGCTGTTAATCCTTCTTTTCCATCGACAATAAAAACGACTACATCTGCTTCATTAATAGCAATCTCTGCTTGCATTTTAATTTCGTCATTGAATTTCTCTAAAGATGCATCAATTCCACCAGTATCAATAACACTAAACTTATAATCTTTATATTGAGCATCACTGTAAATCCTATCTCTTGTAACTCCAGGAGTATCTTCAATAATAGAGATCTTTTTACCTACTATTTTATTAAAAAGAGTACTTTTCCCTACATTAGGGCGACCAACTAACGCTACCACAGGTAATTTCATATTATCACGTCACTTTCTTTAAAAAAAAGATATATTAAAGACCATATATACCTTTTTCCATCATTTTTATTAGTTGCTTATTAACTTCATCTCTTACTAATAAATAAGAAGATGAAGAAGCACCCATTAATGCTTGATAACTAGTGTATCTTCGCAATACCTTACAATAACCATTCGCACTTAATTCTCCTATTTCTCTTATATTTAAATTAAAAATAGTGTGAGCCGAACTACAGTCAACAACATGATTATTTACTTTTCTCTTACCATAATTTTCTATATTAATAAAATCAGTAATAGGTAATTCTAACTTAGAAAATGGCTGTTCAATACTACTACTTGCTTTTATTAATTCAAGTCCCCACAAATGTTTATTTTCATTAGATATAACAACAATAGGATTGTCATTATTCTTTTCTATTATAATTTTACCTAAATAACTCATAAATCCCCCTCATTAAACAGTGCTAATTATACTACAAAAAGCCTAAAAAGTCAAATAATACCACTTGTTTCTTATCCCTTTAAGACTACTAGCGTACACTATTTCCATACTTTCTATCAAATTAATGATATCTTTATCATCTATTTTATCTACTGATATATAAAAGTCATTATTATAATAATTCAATTCTTTAAAATGCTTTACTAAATCATAATTCTTTATCTTTAAATAATATTTTTCATCATTGTGAACAATTATTTTTAAATCAATAGTTTTACTAATATAATTATCAATATTATGTATTTCTAAAATAATACCAATATGTCCTATACTATATACATGCACCTCATAAAAACCTTCTAGTACCAAATCATATATTTTCCTTAATTTTAATATTATGGTTTTAACGTATCTACTCAGTTCTTCTTTATGATTAATATTAATATCTTTAATATAGCAACTATTTATAAACACTTTATAATCATCTTCATCAAGAAATTCCAACTTCATTCTATCACCTATTTTATCTTATGATAGATTTAAAATCAGGGTATAAAAAAATAACCTCTCGGCTATTTAAACAATTTCAATAGTTAAATCTTCTATTTTTTTGATAATTTCTTCTCTACCTAATTTAGTTACGCTGGAAAATAACACTATATCATCTCCCACAACTAAATCAAAAGTATCTTTAATAGTTTTATAGTTAGCATCTTTTTTGCTAGATGGTACTTTATCAGTTTTAGTTGCTACAATTGTAGCAGGAATATGATAATATTTTAAAAAATTATACATCATTAGATCATCTTCAGTAGGTTTATGTCTAAAATCAATAAGCATAAAAACACGTTTTAATTCATCACGTTTTTCTAAGTATTCTTCTATCATTAAACCGAATTTTTTCTGTTGTTCTTTACTTGTTAAGGCATATCCATAGCCAGGTACATCTACTAAATAGAACATATTATTGACATGGTAAAAGTTTAATGTTTGGGTTTTGCCAGGCTTAGCAGATACTCTCGCCATATTACGCATATTGACAATAGTGTTGATAAAACTACTTTTACCAACATTACTTCTTCCTACTAAAAGAAACTCTGGTTCTTTATCAGTAGGATATTGACTTCTTCTTACTGCACTAACAAATAAATCAACACTATTTATTTTCATTTATATCACCCATTTTTTCTAAATATACTTTGCAAGCCTCATCTAATTCTTCTATTAAACAATCTGCTTCTTCCATGCTTGTTACCCTTGCACCACTTGCAAAATGATGTCCACCACCATTATATTTTTCAGCAATATGATTGATTACTGGTCCTCTTGAACGAATATTGATTTTTATTAAATTATTTTTGACATCTTCTGATACCGTAACCCAAACGATTACTTCTTCAATATAATTAAAATTATTAATCAAATTACCAGCCGAACCAACATCTACACCAAATTTAGTCATAATATCATTAGTTATTTTAATACTTCCTAACCCATTCTCACTAACTTTCATATTTTGAGCAATGTATCCTTGTAATCTAACTTCATTTAGTGGTCTCATAAAAATATTGCTATATAGTTCTGGTAAATTTAAATCAAACTCTTCTAATAACTTGGCAACAGCTGCAAAAGTCTTAGTATTAGAATTAAATAAAAACCTATTAGTATCTGAAACAATTCCTAAAAAAATTATTTTAGCAACCTCATAATCTAAAACTAAAGGTGTACTAGATATTAATCTATAAATAAGTTCAGAAGCACTACTAGCTTTATCATCAATATATTCTATATCTGCCCATTCCTCAATATATGGATGATGATCTATTTTTATATAGTAATCAAATGTATCGAAATTAGTAATATCTATTCTTTTTTTATCAGGAGTATCAACAACAATTAACATGGCATTTTGATATTCCTCTATTTTATCTAATTTAGGAAAATAACTAAACTTAGCACTACCTGTTCCTACTGCTACAACATTTTTATTAGGAAAGGTTTTTTTTATGGATTCCCTCAAAGCCAATTGACTAGCCAAAGCATCAGGATCAACTCCTATATGTCTTGCAATAACAATTGTATCAAATTTTTTTATTTTTTTATAAATTTCTTTTAACATATATTTCCTATCTATTTATTAATTCCATAGTATCCATAGCAATCATTAATTCTTCGTCAGTAGGTACAACATATACTAAACAACTTGAGTTATCGCTACTTATTTTAGTAAATTTTCCTTTGACGTTGTTTGCTTCAAGATCTATTTTAATACCTAAAGCAGCTAATTTCTCAATAACCATTCTTCTTGTCTCAGGACTTCTTTCACCAATACCAGCAGTAAAGCATATTACATCTACTCCACCTAATTGTACATAGTAGTCAGCAATATATTTGACAATAGAATTAACGAACATTTTTTCAGCTAAAATGCATCTTTCATTTCCTACGCTAACACCATCTTCAATATCCCTAGAATCACTACTTACACCGCTAATTCCTAATAAACCAGATTTTTTATTAAAATCATTTAATACTTCTCCAGCACTTTTCCCCTCTTTTTCCATTATATATGGAATAATTGAAGAATCAACATCACCACATCTTGTACCCATAACAATACCAGCAAGAGGAGTAAATCCCATAGAAGTATTAACACATTTACCATCTTTTATAGCTGTTACACTTCCACCATTTCCTAGATGACAACTGATAATTTTTAAATCATCTCTACCTAGTTCTTCACTAATTCTTTTAGTTATATATCTATGACTAGTTCCATGGAATCCATACTTTCTTACACCATATTTAGTATACCATTCATAAGGTACAGCATATAAATAATTTTCTTCTTCCATTGTTTGATGAAAAGCTGTATCAAATACTGCTACCATTGGTGTTTTTGGTAAAACATCTTGAAAGGCTTTAATTCCTAAATAATGAGCAGGATTATGCAATGGTGCTAAATCACTAAGTTTAAGTATATCTTCACTTACTTTATTAGTAATTATAACCGATTTACTATATTCCATACCTCCATGAACTATTCTATGACCAATACCATCTATCTCTTCTAAACTATTAATTATCTTCAATTCGACTAATTTCTGTAATAAAATTTTAACAGCATCTTCATGATCTTTTAACTCTGCTTCTTCCGTAAGTTTATAATCTTGATATTTTATAGTATATTTACTACCTTCTATTCCGATTCGTTCAAACAAACCAGATACAAGAACTTCCTTGTTATCCATTTCAAATAAACAGAATTTTAAAGAACTACTTCCTGCATTAATTGACATTATTTTCATAAAATCCCTCTTTCTAACAAAACTATTTTAACATATAAATAGTATATTTTACTACTATTTTTTCTAAGAAAAACAATCTTATGTAGATTGTTTAACTTCAAATAAGTACGCTATAAAGAGATATTTTCAAATTTGTGATAATTTTTAGCAATTAATTGATAGTTTTCAAATAATAAAGGTTCTTCCAGTTTTAATTTATCCTCTTCCATTTTTGTATGATAAATAATATGCGTAGTAGCTTTTTCTTTAATATATCTTTGAAAAGCATCTATATTATCAGGAAACTTATTATAAGATATATTATTACGTTGGAAAAAATAAGTACTTGGTACTATTCCCGTTGTTGTATACAATCCACAATCTAAATGTCCCATATTTACTAAACTAGCATTAGGATATTTATTAATAATATCGGCAAATTGATATTGATATAAATCACTTTTTTTAACAAACCTAAAATCAGCATAGTTAGCATTATAATAAGCATTTATTAAACAAAGCAATCCAATAATACCCAAAAAGATTAAATATATTTGGGATGACAATTTTATAATATATTTATCAAAAGCACTAAATATTACTAAATAAGATACTCCACTAAAAAGAAGAATAAACAATAAATAATATGGATAAAACTTTAATCCCCAATAGACTCCTAAAATACTTGCTATAACTAACAATAGCAACAACCACTTAACTCTTTTTTTCACTTTAAAAAGTAAAACAAATATTATACTTACTATTAACAATATTTCCATAAAAGTATTTTTACTAAATGTATCCATTAATCCTAAAATTAGATCTTTTATTCTACTAAATATTCCAACACTTTCTTTAGCATAAACAGTAATATTTACATAGAAATAATTATTTACAAATGCCATTAACCCTTTATTTATTAAAAAATATATAATAGTAACGACAATTGGCAATATCATTCCCAACAAAAGCCAAAAAGGATAAGTAAATGCTTTTTTATATTTTTTCTTAAGTATAAAGTCAATGAAAATAGAAAAAGTAAAAGCTAACCAAAAACCAAGTAAAGTATATTTAATAAGAAAAACTATTCCTGCTATTACACCATTAATTATCATTTCTTTATGACTTAATTCTTGAACTTTAAAATGCTTAAAAAAGTAATATAAGGTTACAAAAAAGAATAGCATAGAAAATTCTTCAGCACTACCACCATGAACAAAAGAAAAACTAGTACATAAAGCTGAGCTAAAGATTGGCAAAATAATTAATGATGAACGTACACTTAAAAATAATCTTAAAGTCTTATATAAGAAATATAAGCTAATACTAAACATAATTACTTCTAATATAAAAACTCCTAAAAAACTTTTATGGGATATTAAATAGCCAAAACCATATATCAAATAAAGTATAGGACCTTTCTGTTCAAATAAATCTCTATACATTACCTTGCCATTAAATATTCCCTTTCCCATAGTAAAGAAAGCGTTGGCATCAACCCAATCATTAAATGGATACAATGGCGAATTTTTGGTTGTCAAAAGTAATATTAACAATGCCGTTATTAAGCAATACAAATAGACAAATATTCTGCCCTTTTTAATTTTTTGTAACATATTTACTCCTAAATCAATCAAATTATATCATAATAAATAAAGAACTATCAACAGTTAGTGCTGATAGTTCTTTTCTATATGTCAATTATTTCAAACTATTTGTTGTATCCAGAACTAATTTGGTTCATTCCACTACGAACTAATCTCTTTGTGATTTCACCACCAACAGATCCGTTTGCGCGTGAAGT
>CANQDV010000018.1 GCA_947593955.1 uncultured Bacilli bacterium
AAATTATCAAACTTCAATTTTTAAAAGTTGCATAAGAAAACCTCTAGAAAAATTCTAGGGGTTTGTCTACACTCTGAAGAGACGTATTGTCTCTTCAGATTGTTGACAAGCACCACATTGGAAAAAATTTTTACTAAATGTTGAAAAAGTGTAGTGGTTATTTTCAAAATGGTATCCCTAAAAAAACTATATTCTGCATCACCTTGTATTTTCTTACATGTCTTTCTCATTGGTTTTATTCCATAAATTACTTGCATAAATACTAGGTTGAATAATACCACTAGATCTATACTTGGTCTTCCATTGTCTTCACAATATAAATCTTTTACTTCTTCAAAATAAAAGTGAAGTCAATGTATTTATCTATTTTTCTAAAGATTGTGATACCACTTTCTCCATTAACATAAGTATTGCTTCACTTTTAATTTCTTTTATTATTGTTATAATTTTGTCACTTCCTATTTTTGACATTATATTATATTTTTTTTTCAAATTTATCGAAATAAAAAGACTATTAACAAGGTTTACATTGCTAATAGTCGGGTCATTAGTTAATGCTAATGATTTTTCATTTATTTTTCTATTTAATTATAATTTTTTTTAATTGCTTTTCATTTTTTTTATAGCAATCATTCCATCATTTAAATTACTTTACAATATAATTTTATTTACATCTGATTGACGTTTTTTCAATAATGCTAATTATCTACTTTTTCCTTTTTCTTTATTATTAGATATTTCTACGCTATCCGTTTTGATTTCATCAAGTTTATTATAAATAATCTGTAGATTGTCTATTTTATAATCTCCTTTAATTTTTTCTTCTTCCCACTTAAATTTTGGTAAGCCTAACATTTTTTTAATTTTTAATGACGCATTAGGCAAAATCGGCGCAATCATATTAGCAGCGTTTGCAATCATATAGGTGCAGGTATAAGTAGTATTATTAAATTCTGTAATATTTTCTTTAACTTGGATCCAAGGTTGTTTGCTATCATAATATTTATTTGCACAATTTACATATTCCATAATTTGACTAACAGCATTTCTTATTTCAGCCTTTTCAAAATAATCTTCAATTAATTTTAAATTTTTTTGAGTTAGTTCAATAATTGTTGGATCAACTTCTGCTTCTTGAATTACTCCATCAAATTTTTTATTAATAAAAGATAGATTTCTATTAACAAAATTTCCTAACATTCCTACTAAAAATTTATTATGTGTTTGAATTATATCGTCAATCGAACAATTCATATCGTTTGTTTCAGGTCCTTTAAAGGCAAAATAAAATCTCAATGTATCACTATCAAACATATCTAATAATTCATTAGCAGTAATTAAATTACCTTTTGATTTACTCATTTTTTCTTGATTTAAATTTACATATGCTGATGATACTATATAATCTGGTAAACGATAATCGTTATCTAGTGCCAGCAATAAAGCAGGATAAATTGTTGTATGAAATGGGATATTATCCTTACCATGAACATAATAAGTTTTTAAATTAGGATTATCTTTATTCATAAATCTATCAAAATCTATTCCCCTTTTATCAGATACTTCTTGTCCAACTGATAAATACCCAAGAACAGCTTCAATCCAAACATATATTCTTTTATCTTCATATCCTTCAACAGGAACAGGAACACCCCAATCTAGTTGTCTAGTTGCAGCTCTATCAACAAGTCCCATATCAATATATTTTTGCGCTTCTCCTAAAGCATTTTTTCTCCATGTAGTTTTATTATCATTAATTAATTTTTGTAATTTATCTTTAAATACTGGTAATTTGAAATATAAATGTTTATTAGTTTTCATAGTTGTTTCTGAATAACATTTTTTGCAATGTTTGTTCAACACTTCGCTACTATCTAATGAATCTCCACAAATTTCACATTGATCACCTGTACTTTTTCCTCCACAATGAGGACAAGTTCCTTCTATTTCTCTGTCTGATAAAAAAGTTTGACAATTTTCACAATAATCTTGTAATTCGTCTTTTTCATAAAGGTATCCATTATTTAAAATTTTCTTAAATTGTTCCATAACATAATTTTTATGATATTCAGTCATTGTAGTTGAATATTCATCATATTCAAATCCTAATTTATCAAACGTTTTTTTAAATTCATTATGATAAAAAGTTGCAATGTTATCAGGAGTAACCCCATCTTTTCTAGCTCTTTCAGTAATTGGTGTACCATGACAATCAGAGCCAGAAACATATATTACATTATCTCCTTTTCCGCGGAAGTACTTTGCCAAAATATCTCCTGGCAATAATGCTGCTAAATGTCCAACATGTAAATAGTAATTTGCATATGGCCAAGCTCCTCCAATAAAAATATCTCGTTTACTCATGCACATTCCTCCTCTTTTGAACGTTATTATATCATTTATTTATTTTTTTTTCAACATTTCTATATTATTATCTATATGTGATAATTATTTATCAAGATTGCTAAACTATTTAATTCTTTTTTTTTGCCAACACTAATTCTAATATATTTTTTTTTCAAATCACTATATACATTATTAGTATCAGAAACTCTTATTCCCGATTTCATCAAATAATCTATAAACTCATTATACTTTATTTTAGGGTTTAACTCAACAAATATAAATGATGCTCCACAATTTTTGATTTCTTTTATTACTTCTGAATTATTAATTTTATTTATAAATTCCTCCATATTATTTTTCATTTTTATTCTTACTTTTTGAAGTTTATCAAATTCAGATAATAAATTTTTAGCAAAGGCATTAGCAAATATATTAACGGAATAGACATAAATATTTTCTTTGTATTGTTCAATATTATCTTCGTTTGAAAAGATTAGCCCAAGTCTAATGCCAGAAATACCAAATATTTTAGAACATGAAATTAATATATCTACATTTTTTAATTCATTGATGTATTTTACGAATGTAATATTATTAAAATTTGTATTAAATGCCAAAACAGTCTCATCAATAATATACCGACATTGTGGATTATTTTTTATTAATTTATACAATACATCTCTGGATAAATAACTTAAAGTAGGATTATTGTAATTACATAAATATATTACATCCATTTTTTTTGACAAATTGTTTAATTCATCATAATCATATTCAAATTCATCATTAAATTTTATTTTTGTTATATCATATCCATTTAATTTGGAATTGTACTCTATACCCCAAAACGTAGGAGAATACATACCTATTTTTTTAAGTTTTAGAGTTTTTAATATAACATTCATTGCATCCATTGTTCCATTAGTTGCTATAATGTTATTTTTTAATAAATATTTTCCCAAAAATTTTGTTTTATCCACAGTTACTATCGATTCTGGATAATTTTTTATATCAGAAACAGTTTTTTTCATAACTTGTAATATTTTTTTATTTGGATAGAAAGGGTTGGTATTTTTAGATAAATCAATCATTTTATAACCTCTTTAATTTTCTTTATTAAGAAATCTTCTTTTTGTTGATGATTCCTTTTATAACCTAAATACATTTCGCCTTCACTCCCAGTATATTTATTTTTATACATACAATCTAATATTTCCAAATATGATGGATTATTTAAATTATAATATTTTATTAAAGTATTAACTATCAGAGAAAACGCTTTTTTTTCGTATTTGTCAACGCTCTTTCCTATAGTTACATGATCAGTAGTTAATATATTTAGTAAAAGACGTTGTTTCATTTCCTTAGAAGACAAAAATTCTTTAGTTTTTTCTATATCTTTTATTTCATATTTTTCATTTTGATAAAAAGGATTATTATTTAAAGTATAGGTAATTTCATTCCAAGTATAAATAAGTTTATTATCAAACGGTATTTCTTCGTCAACTTTTAATTTATTTAATTTATGAAAATTAATAGTTTCGCTAATTAATCTTTTCTTTATTCTAGCACCGTTTTTATTTACTATCAAGCATACATCCAAATCACTTGAACTAACATTGTAAATATTTGAACCATATATAATTAAAGTATCCACATAACCTTTATAATTTTTTTGAATTAAATCAATATAATCATTGCAAATTTTATTCATTTTCTATCTCCTTAGCAACTTCAATTATATGATTTAACATTTCATTTATATCTTTCTCCCTAATATTATCATTTCCAGACATGTATCTTAAAGGTGATAAAGTTGCATCTTTTTTTATTATTCCTTTATCATCTGAGAGTGAAAATTTATGTAAATAATATTTGCCTTCATTAAGCAAATAATTATATATTTTTAAATTCAAATCATTTAAATATTTAACATCATTAATGTTATTTTTATTTCCAACATACATGAATACAACTGAATTAATATTTACATCATTTAATAAAACAAAATTTTCACTTTTAATTATTAATTTTTTCAAATATGTCGCCAGATCACATCTCTTTTCAATCATCTTACCAATTCCAGCAACACCTAAACTTTTCATAGCAAACCATAATTTTAAAGAAACCCAACTTTTTGAACCAATAAAAGGTGTTATTTGCCCATAAGCAAAATCTTCTTGCATTATTAAATCAGAAGTTGATGTTATTAATTTCATTTTCTCTGGGTTTTTAATTAACAATGCACTAATGCAATATGGAATAGCTAAAACTTTATGAGGATCAGTTGATATACTATCATATAATTCGATACCTTTTATTTTTTTTCTTAATTTTTTTGAAAAGGCTAACGAAAATCCATGACAAGCATCCGCATGCAACCAAATATTAGAATCGATTGATTTCACAAGTTCATATACTCCAGTTAGATTGTCAATAGTCATCGTTCTACTATCTCCTACATACACTACTACGCACATGATCTTTCCTCTATTTTCAATTAACGTTTCTTTTAACTTAGATAAGTTATATTTAAATCCTACTGTTTCTACTTCTATTACATTATCTCCGCAACCTATCCACATTAAACTACCTTTAATACTATAGTGCCCTATTCCCTTAGGAATTATAACTTTATAATCTTTGGGATTATATACCCCCTCAGTCATTGTTTTTGTATTATGATTTTCTCTTGCTAATAACATAGCTGTAGTATTGCTACCAGTACCACCATATGTTATTATTCCTCCTACATTCCAAATATTTTTTATAGGTTTTATTTCATACCCAATAATTTCTCTTAACCATTTTATAACAGCTATTTCAGTAAAAGTAGCAATTGGAGCACAAAAAGAAGAATTAATTAAATTTTGTTGTAATAAATCCGCTATCAACGCTCCTAAAATGCCACTTATTGAATTTCCTGCATCAGGAAACCCCATAAAGTTAACATTAGAAAAGTTTGTACAATATGGTAAAATTTGCTTTTTAAATTCTTCCATAACTTTCAATGGTTCACTACCATTAATAGGAACCTCTAATAATTGATTAAGCATATTTTTATCAAATATTTTATTTTTGACTTTTTGATTAATTTTAAAATTTATACCTAAATCTATAGCTTCTTTAAAACATTTTTCCGCATAATTCATATTAGTTTCATTAAGTATTTGTTTCATTTTACACCTCCTTTATACCCTTTGTGCAAACATACTTTTAGCATTTTGATATTAATTAAATTAGCAAATTTGTACCATTAAGTATTATTGTTTATACTTTTAAATTTTATTTTTTATTAAATTCTTTAATTTTCCTCTTAGCATGTGTTGTTTGAGCTTTATCAATCCAATCTTCTCTTGGACCAAATGATAATTCGTCTGTTACTATTTTGACTCTATCTTTATTTTTTAGCTGATAATCAATAGGCACGTACTCATCATTAACTATTGCTGCAACCATAGTGTTACCTATATCAGTGTGAATCTGGTAAGCAAAATCAATGGGAGTTGATCCTTTTGGTAATTCAATTATATCTCCTTTTGTTGTATAAACGTATATTTTATCAGAAAATAATTCATTTTTTATTTGTGATACAAATTCTTGATTATCACCAAACATTGCATTTATTTCAGTCAAAGATTTAAAAAACTGATACTTATTTTTTAATTCTTTTTGCATTACATCTCTTGCCTTACCTTTTTCTATATCCCAATATATTGGAAGTCCGAATGATGCTACTTTATCCATATCGAATGTCCTTATTTGTGTTTGTACTAATTTGTCATCAGGTCCAAAAACTGTTGTATGAAGTGATCTATACATATTTGTCTTTGGATTACAAATATAGTCTTTAAATTTGTCATTTATTGGGTGATATTCTTTGTGTATATAATATAAAGTTCTATAACAATTTTCTACTTCATCTACCATTATTTTTAGAGCAAACAAATCATGAATATCTGATAATTTATGTCCTTCGCTTAATCTTTTATAAATACCATATATATTTTTGGTTCTAACTTTTATTTCATTAGGAATATTTTTATCATTCAACATCTGTTGGATTTTTAAAAACATTTCATTTAAAGAATTATTATTATCTTGTTCTATTTTTATCTTCTTATCTTCTATTTTTTTATACATATCTGGTTTCAAATATTTTAATGACAAATCTTCTAATTCACTTTTTATTCTATATGCTCCAATATAATAAGCAAGAGGTACAAATATTTCCATTGTTTCTAGGGCATTTTCTTTTTGCTTAAATTCACTTTTAAATTGTAATGTTCTCATATTATGAAGTCTATCGGCAAGTTTTATAATTATTATTCGCACATCTTCTGTTATTCCAGTAATTATCTTCCTTGTATTTGCCATATTTTGTTCTTGTTTACTTGAAAAGTTTATTTTTGATAATTTAGTTACTCCATCAACAAGTTTTGCCACTTCAGCATTAAATTCTTCAATAATTATTTCCTTCGTTATTTCTGTATCTTCTAAAGTATCATGAAGTAGTCCTGCACACACTGTATCTTTATCGGCATGCATTTCTGCTAAAATATAAGCAACATTTAATGGATGAATAATATATGGTTCACTACTTTGCCTAGTTTGTCCACGATGTAATTGTTCAGCAAAATCATATGCCTTGTTTATGATTTCAATTTCATTTGGATTATAAGTTTTTACCATTTCTATCAAATCACTTATTTTCTTTTCGCTCATAATATTACCTCATTTCTAAAAAAAAGAACGTTACAACCACAAAGGCCTTATAACGTTCTTACATTATTTTAGAGCAGAATAAATTATCATTTAATTTTAATAAATTAATGATACTTTCACAAAAAACATCATAGCAATAATAATAATTGCAAAAATTAACCATATTATTCCTCGCTCAATAAAAAATTATATAACGTATTTTACCACACGAAAAATAAAAGTCAAGTAATTTTAGTAAACTTTTTGTTAACGATTATTTTTTCCTATATTTTTATATCAATATATTCAATTTATTATTATATAAAATTAAATAAAAAAAGAGACGTATTGTCTCTTAGTTTTCTCCTTCTTCTAACATAGTTGTAATAAAGATACCATATCCTTTTTCATTATCATTAACTATGGCATGAGTAACTGCTCCTATTAATTTATTATTTTGAACTATTGGACTACCACTCATTCCTTTAATAACTCCGTTAGTAGCATTAATTAAATCTTTATCGGTAATTTCAAATAAGATGTTCTTCGTTTTTGAATTAGTATTAATCTTTAAAATATTAATTTTATATTCATTTACCTTACTACCATTTAATACAGTTAAAAGCGAAGCCTCACCTAGGGTTATTTCTTCTTTTGAAGCAACTTCAATTAAGTTATATTGATCAAATTCACTTGTATAAGTACCATATATACCATTATTGGTATTTTCTTTTATATCTCCATAAACAATTGCTTTGTTAAATGTAGCATTTTTTTCACCAGTAGAATTACTATCACTTTTAATGGTACCAGTCACTTCTGACTTAAATATCTTACCATTTTTAATTTCAAATTTTGTATTTGAATTTGCTTCAATTATTTCATGTCCTAATGCTCCAAAAATTCTCGTGTTAGGATCAATATAAGTTAAAGTCCCTACACCAGTTATTTCATCTTTTACATATAACCCGGTCTTATAAACACCATTATTATCCTCTACTAAATCTAGTGTAATATTTTTCTCTACATTACCTTTTAAGATAGTCATTTTTACCTTAGAATTTACAATGTTTTGATTAATTGCAGTTACCATTTCTTCAATACTAGATACATCCTTATTAGCAATCTTAATTATTCTATCACCAATTTCGATTCCAGCATTTTTACCTAAGTATATGTCATCTACTTTATAAAACCCTACTACCATAATACCGTTGGAATGTACCTCAATTCCTATGTTTTGTCCTCCTAAAACAACTTTATTTGAATAGGCATATGTTTGTAAGGGAACAACTAGTAGAAGAAATAAGAAAATGTTTAGTAGTTTACGTTTAAAATTCATGATCTCATCTCCTTTTAAAGTAACTACATTATTATTATAGACAACAAAAAAATTACCATAACTGGTAATTTATTCAACTTTAAAATCCTCTAAATTTCCATCTTTATTTAATATTTTATTAATGTTCTCTTCAGCATTATTTAACTTATCATTACAAGTTTTAACTATTTTCATAGCCTCATTAAATTTATTAATTGCATCATCCAAAGGAACATTACCACTTTCTAAATCTTTGACAATTTGTTCCAATTCATTTAACGATTCTTCAAAATTTTTTTCATTTTTATCTTTAACTGTTGCCATTACTTCCTCCATTTTTATTAAAATCATTTTTAATTATATTTTCACCACTAGAATTCATTATTGACTTAGACATTTGTCTTTCAATTTTCACATTATTAAAAGGATTGTTCTTAGTAGGCATTTTATTAATTCCGCCTATATTATTAGGTGATTTATTAACTCCTGCTATAGATGATGGACCTTTATTAATTCCTGCTATATTACCAGTACGAAAATTTTGAGAAGCAGAATTAAAATTATTATTACCAAATCCATTATTAAACATATTAACCTCCTATAACTTTTGCATTGATACTACCATCTTGTAATTCTATATTAATTATATCATCTTTTTTTATTTTTGTAATAGATTCAATAGCCTTATTATTGCTCTTTACAATAGCATAACCTCTTTTTAAAGTTAATATAGGATTAAGTGCTTCCAATTTTTGAATTAAATTATTATATTTATTAGTATTTTTATTTAATAAATTATTCATACTATTAATAAGATTGTTATTAATTAAAATAATCTTATTACTATTATTATTAACCAAATTTTTATAATTTATTAATAATCGATTATATAAATTGTCAAATTTTTGTTCTTTTACTTCGTAAATAGCTAAAGGATTTTTTAAAACAAAATTATTTTGTAATTTATTTAAATATTCTTTTTTAATATTAATTATGTTACTTATATTAGTAATTAGTCTTAAATCTAATTGTTTCAAATAATTAGTTACATCTTTCATATTGGGTACTGCCATTTCGGCAGCTCCAGTTGGGGTTGGTGCTCTAAGATCAGCGACAAAGTCAGCAATTGTAAAATCAATTTCATGACCTACAGCCGATATTACTGGCGTTTCTAATTCATATATAGCTCTTGCTACTACCTCTTCGTTAAATGGCCATAAATCTTCAATAGAACCACCACCACGACCAATAATTAAAACATCTAAAGGATATTGTTTCGATAGATTAATATTTCTAACAATATCATTTGCTGCTTCTTCTCCTTGTACTAAACTAGGGAAAAGAATGGTTTTAGCAAGAGGCCAACGTCTTTTAATAGTAGATAATATATCTTTTATAGCTGCACCAGTAGGAGCTGTAATAATACCAATAGTATCAGGTATTTTTGGTATTTTCTTCTTCTTAGATATATCAAACAATCCTTCTTCTTCTAATTTCTTTTTTAATTGTTCAAAAGCGATATATAAATTACCTACTCCGTCTTCTAACATTTCATTAACATAAATTTGATAACCACCTGTTGCTTCATAGACACTTATTTTACCAGATACTAAAACTTTCATACCATCGGTAGGAACAAATTTTACTTTATTAGCATTACTAGAAAACATAACCGCATTAATTCTTGTATTTTCATCCTTAATTGTAAAATAAAAATGTCCTCGGGTATGGGCTTTAAAATTAGAAATTTCTCCTTTTAAATAAACAGTATCTAAATTAACGTCATTATCTATTTTATATTTTATATATTTAGTTAATTGAGTAACGGTAATATAATTATGATTCATAATTATACCTCATTGTGATAAATCTTATCTAATGTAGCATTTAACATTTTTACTACTTTCTCATCACTATATTTTTTTGATAGCTCAATAGCTTCATTAATAGCAACAACACTTGGCGTTTCTGTAAACATTAATTCGTAAATAGCAATACTTAAAATAGCTTTATCTACTTTACTAAGTCTATCAATATTCCAATCAACTAAATATTTATTAGCTAAATCGTTAATTTTATCTTGATTAGCAATAACACCATTAACAAGTTCATTAACAAAATCATTCTCTATTTCTAATTGTTCTTTTATTAATTCTTTAATATTATATTTAGTAGAAGTATTATCTAAAATATATTTTTGATATAACACTTTCATACTAATTTCACGTAATTCGCTTCTGTTTTTCATAATAGTTCACCTACCAAAATTTTATCATAAATAAAAAATAAAGTCATTATAAACTTTATTTTTATACTGATATTTTATCTATAATATAACCAATATTCATAATGGAAATATTTTCTTTTATTTGAATTCAAAATAGAAGTCAAGAATACGTACCATATCCCCTTCTTTACAACCCATTTCCACTAATTTATCATCTATTCCCATTTTTCTTAATTTTTTAGTAAATCTCTGAATAGCATCTTCCGTATTTAGTTTAGTCATTCTAAATAATTTTTCAATTTGTTCTCCTTTGATAACATAGACGTCGCCATCACGTACAATAGTATATGGTTCTTCTTTTTTAAACTTATATAAAACATGTGATTCAAAGGCTTCTTCTTCATATAGAGGAGTTGTTGGAATATCATCTAACATATCAGCTAGTTTAGTTATAACTTTTTCTAATCCTTCATTAGTTATAGCCGATACTTCATATACAGGCTCTTTAACTTTTTCTTTAAATTTTTTTAAGTTTTCCCTAGCATTATCTAAATCCATTTTATTAGCAATAATGATTTGCGGTTTATTTAATAAATTTTTATTAAAGTTTTCTAACTCTTTATTAATGGTTATATAATCATCATATGGATCTCTACCTTCGTATCCAGACATATCAATAACATGAGCAATAACTCTTGTTCTTTCAATATGTTTTAGAAATCTATCACCTAGTCCTTCACCTTTACTAGCACCTTCTATTAAACCTGGTAAATCTGCCATGACAAAACTTCGACCATCAGGACTTTGACAAACACCAAGGTTGGGAACTAAAGTTGTAAAATGATAGGCTGCAATTTTAGGGCGAGCTTTAGATACACATGATATTATCGTACTTTTACCAACACTAGGAAGACCGACTAACCCTACATCTGCTAAAAGTTTAAGTTCAACTTTTAAAACTCTCGTTTCTCCAGGTTCGCCATTTTCAGCAAAGTTAGGAGCTGGATTACTTTGGGTCTTAAAAGCCGTATTTCCTCTACCACCTCTACCACCATAAGCCACTATAACTTCATCATCTTTATGCTTCAAATCGGCTAGGATTAAACCAGTATCATTATCTGTAACAATAGTACCTGCTGGTACTTTAATAACTATATCTTTAGCAGCCGCACCATCTTGATTTTTTCCTCGACCATTCTCCCCTTTGTCCCCTTTTATTTTTTTCATATATCTTAAATCAATTAAAGTATGAAGACCTTCATCGACAATAAATTTTATATCTGAACCTTTGCCACCGTTACCTCCAAAAGGACCACCCATTGGAATATACTTTTCTCTTCGAAAAGCTAGGCAACCATCTCCACCATTTCCTGCTTCTACTTTAATAATTACTTCATCAATAAACATATTTTTCACCCCTTTTTAATTTATCTTTATCTTATTTTAACATTATTATAATAAGTATAATATCTAAGAGTTTTAGGCATCTTTACCTCTTCATCATTTATAATTTCATATTCATTATTAGCTATTTTATTAACTCTACATAAGCAATAATTTTTATCATCCATATCTTTTATTAAATATTGACAAAACTTTTTATCTATAGCATATAAAATAATATTATTAACCTTAGGTTGATGTGTATTTATATATTTTTCAGCAAACATATCATTATATTTAGGTATTCCTTCTATTTGATTAATAACTATTCGTTCATATATTTTACGTTTCAAATATTCTAAGCATTCTAAATCAATAGAAAAACATTTATTACCAATCGTATTAGCATCTTTTATGTTATAAAGACATTCTTGTATTCTCGAATCATACATCAAAGGATAATGTTTACACGATAATACTGTACTATTCTTTGGTGAAGTATTAGAAGATACTAATTTACAGCCTAAAAAGGCCTCGTTCATTCTTAAAACTACGACGTACATTGACGTATCTTTATTATGTACTAATCCAGGTTTATCATAATAAGGAACTCTTTTAGCCCAAATAACTCCACCTTCATCTAAATTTAACTTTTTATTTTTATTTAATTTATACATACTGCCACATCCTTGGTTCATATTTTATTAAAATATATATAAAAAGTCAATATAAACAAAAAAGTATGAATATTCATACTTTCATTAACGTTATTAATCGGCTGGATAACAACTAACTTTAGTTTTATCCTTACCTAATGTTTCATATTTTACTATACCTGTAACAGTAGTATATAATGTATCATCGCTACCTTTTTTAACATTAGTACCAGGGAATATTTTAGTACCTCTTTGTCTATATAATATAGATCCAGCATTAACTAATTCACCATCAGCAGCTTTTGCTCCAAGTCTACGACCTTTTGAATCACGGCCATTTGATGTAGAACCTTGTCCTTTATGATGCGCAAATAACTGGATATTTAATTTTAACATATTCATAGCATTTCCTCCTTTATCTTAATATTATTAGGATAATCTTTTTCCAAATCCTTTAAGAGATTTAACATATTAGTAATAAGATTAGAAGTAATTTGATTGTTTTGCTTAATTTTTATAATAAATAAATCTTTATTCTCTTGATATTCAATATAATCTTTGTCAAACATTAATATAGCATTAATACTTGTAATAACAATTGATGAAATAGCACTACAAACAATGTCTTTTCCTTTGATATCAAATCCTGAATGTCCAACTAATCTAATTTCTTTCTTATTTTTATCAACTAATACTGTAACCATATTATGTATTATCCTTTAATTTTTTCAATAACAACTTTGGTATATGGTTGTCTATGTCCTTGTTTACGGCGATTACTTCTATCTTTTTGTTTGTATTTAAAAATTGTGATTTTTGGTTGTTTACCTTGTTTCTCAATTTTTCCTTCTACCGTAACAGATTCAAGATAAGGATTACCTACTTTATCGTCACATACTAATACTTCATCAAATATAACTTTATCACCAACATTACCATCTAGTTTTTCAACATAAATAACGTCGCCCTCTGTAACATAGTATTGTTTACCACCAGTTTTAATAACTGCTTTCATTTTTTACCTCCTTTATTAATTCTAGACTCGCTTGTAAGGTACAACTTACATTGTTTTAAACCTTTTTAATGCGGTTTGAGCTATAAAGGCTTCAAACATTTAAGATTTTAACACATAAAAAAAAGTTAGTCAACCTTTTTTACATATACTTTTCCATTGATTTCATCATTTGATTAACTTGTTTTGATGATGGTGTTCTACCCATTTGTGTCATTAAAGCTTTAATCATTTCTTCATTAATAGGTGGATTTTTCTTTAAATATCTAGTCATAACCTTTTTAGCTACAAAAAAACCTATGATAGCTCCGATTATTACTCCTCCTAATACTTGTAATATATCAATTAACATATTATCATCTCCTCAACAAACATTTTACTAAAAATATCCTAATTAGACAAGCAATTTAATATTAGATAAGAAAAAATAATCATGATTATTAAAATCACAAACAAAGAAACAAGGATCATATTGATTTAATAAAGTAAAAAATTCGGTATAACTTTTATTGGCATTGATAATTAAATGTGTCGATTTAACTTTTAATACGCTTACTTCATCTTTATAAATATTGTTTAATATATGTTCGTCCCCTTTTTTACTATATTTCATTTTTGTATGCATTAATATATATAAATATTTATCCAAATCAAACTTATCTATTCGATCGATCATTTGATGAAATAAATTAAAGCCATAACCAATTTCATTTTTTTTCATATAGTACATTTGATTTAAAATATTATATAAGGTATTAGGCGTATCCCTATATAATTCAATATACTCCTCTTTTACTTTAAAAACATAATAAATTCTCATTTTCATCACCCAATATAAATATATCTAAAGTGATATAATTTTTTTGTCAAAAAAAGAGAACTTATTTTAAAAGATTCTCAATTTTGTTTGCTATGTCAATATAATCAAAATCAAAGTATTTTAATAGATCGTCTTTGTTACCACTCTTACCAAAAGTATCAATAGTAAACAAATGATTCTTATCTTTAGCAAATTGATACCATGAATAAGATGATGATAATTCTATTACAAAGGTATCAATACCTTTAGGAATAACCTGTTCTTGATAAGAAGTATCTTGGCTATTGAATACTTCAATAGAAGGCATACTTACTAATCGTATCGCTACTCCTCTTTCTGTTAATATCTTTTGAACTTTATGAGCAATTTCCATCTCTTCACCACAAGAAATTAAAACAGCCTCTAATTTACCATGTTCTTTTTCTAAAATATATGCTCCTTTTTTAACTTCATTTATTTTAGTATTAGAATTAATATCTACTTTATTACGTCCTAAAATAATACATGATGGGTGCCTTGTTTCTAGTATTGATTTATAAGTTCCTATTACTTCATTGGCATCACTTGGTCTATAAACATCTAAGTTAGGAATACTTCTTAACATAACTAACTGTTCAATTGGTTGATGGGTTGGTCCATCTTCTCCTACGGTAATAGAATCATGAGTAAAAATATATATAACTGGCAAATTCATTAAAGCAGATAAACGAATAGATGGTTTTAGGTAATCGGAAAATGATAAAAAAGTAGAAGCAAAAGGAGTAAGTCCCATTAATGCTAAACCATTAGATATTGCTCCCATCGCATGTTCTCTAATACCATAATTAATATTTCTACCTTCTTTATCATTAGCAGTAAAAGAAGGATAATTATTTAGTACAGCATAAGTAGAATTACTAACATCGGCACTTCCACCGATAATAAATGGATAATTATCAGCAATCGAATTTAATATCTTACCAGAAGTAACACGAGTTGCCTCTCTATTATCTTCCGGTATTTCATAATAAATATCTTTTACTTTAACAGAAGAAATGTAATTAATCAAAGAATCTAATTCATTTTTCTTATCTATACTTAATTCATTTATATTATTAAGCCAATTATCATAAAGATTGTTACATCTACTATCGATAGTTTCCCTAAACGTCATAACAGCGTCATTAGATATAGCAAAAGGTGCTTCTCTTAGATTTAATTTATTTTTAATAGCTAAAACATCATCTTCACTTAATGGACTACCGTGGACTTTAGAAGTTCCTTGATTTTTAGAAAATTTACCAATAGTAGTTTTAATCTCAATTAAAGTAGGTTTATCACTATTTTTGGCTTTGTTAATGGCTTCATTTATTTCCTGAACATCTTCTCCATCATTGACAAGTAAATAATTCCAATTAATAGATTCAAAGCGCATACGCATATTTTCTGATGATGACCTTGATAATTCACCATCTAAGGTTACGTCATTAGAATCATATAAAACAATTAATTTATTAAGAGCTAATTTGGATGCAATGGAACATGCTTCATAACTGATTCCTTCCATCAAGTCCCCATCGCCACATAATACATAAGTATAATGGTTAATAATTTTTTTACCAAAATAATTAGATAAATATTCTTCACCAATGGCAAGACCAACACTGCTAGCAAGTCCTTGTCCTAAAGGACCAGTTGTAATATCAACACCTGGTGTAACTAAGTATTCAGGATGCCCTGGAGTAATTGAATTTATTTTTCTAAACATTTTTAAATCATCTAATGATATTGAAAATCCAGCCATATATAATATTGCATATAATAATGCTGAACCATGACCAGCCGATAAAACAAAACGATCTCGATCAAACCATTTGTCATTATCTAAAGAAAAATTCAAATGATATGCATACAAAGTATAAATGATAGGTGCTGCTCCTAAAGCAATACCAGGATGACCGCTTTTCGCATTATCAATTATATCAATAGCAAGTCCACGGAGATTATCTATTACCTTTTTATCTTGTATATTTTGATTACTATCTTTTTTTAATATATTCATATTATCGTCACCTAGTAAATATTATAACACATCATCTTAAATAGCAAAAGAAAAAAGACTATTAATCTTCTTGAACTAGTTCAATGCTAGATAAATAATAATCTTTTTCATTTTCAATAAATTTAAATTTATATACTGCTCCACCAGTAATATAACTATCATATGTAACATTTATATCATTAGTAATCAAATTGGTAAAGTTAGGATCTTTATATACTCCACTTTCTTTAATGAATACTATTCTTTGATACAATTCTATTCCCTCTTCCGTCTTTATCGCCTTTTCAAGTTTTTGTTGGAAATACTTAGTTATTTCATTACTTGCAGGAGAAGTATTGCAAGTAATTACATAATTATTATCATTTTTAGTAAATGATAATCTTTTAGATGCTAATGTGTCTGAATAGTATAGAAGTAAATATGTTCCATTAGCAATATTTACATTAGGACCTAAAGTCTTTTCAATCACAGTATTTACTTGATTATTATCTAATGTTATTCCTTCAGTATCGCAAGTCTTAATATACTCTTCTAATTTTATTTCATCAAAAATATTATAAAAATCATCCGTTTTACTTAAGAAATGTATTTTTAAAAAGTCAGGTATATCGTTAGACGTAATAGAATTATTCTTAAATAACTCAAAAGGATCCATATTGTAAAAATCTATTAAAGAAAACGATATTTTACTGTTTAAACTCATAACTATATTGTTAGATGTTTCTATTTCCCCTAAAGGTAATTCTGAAGAAACAGGTGGTTCAACATCCTCTACATCTTCGTTATCAGAATAATTAGGTTCTTTTGTTTTTGATTTAAAAGGATTTAATAAAATTATAATGAACAAAATAACAAATACAACAATAATCATTAAAAGAATTAATAACTTTTTTCTAATATTTTCAAGATCTTTTGGATCATATTCTACTATTTCTCTTGGCTCTTCTTCCTCTTCAATACCATATAATTTATTAATTCTATTATTTAATTGTGATGCATCATTTTGTTCTTCTTTTTCATCGATATTTTCATGTTCATCCATTTATCTTCACCTACTATTTAATATAATCTATTCTATTTAAATATATCATTTATCATGAACAAAGTAAAGAACATTAAAATAAGAAATTTAATTATACCTAAGATTTAGTAGCAAATAATAAATGGTTGATTTTATATATACCAATGGCTCCAATTAAAATACATATTAGGCATATGCCAAATAATAAATAACTTTCTAACATACTAATTACTTGAAGATTTTTAAGGCGCATAATTAATATAATAATGAAGTGATGAATGAGGAATATAGCATAAGAATATTTACTAATAAATTGGCAAAATCTTCTTACAATATTAACTTTAGACAAATAGTTGGCCACATATAGTAAAATAATACATGTTGAAATACCAATATATGTTGTATGAATACAAGGATCCCAATTTGGGTACTTATAAGTAACAAGGACAATAGCCATAATAGCTAATATAAATTGCCATAGTTTTACCTTTTTCATATACTTTACAAAAAACATTCCAAATACAAATTCTGGTAATCTAATATAAAAAAACCTTACCTTTTTTTCAGAAATGGGAATACACCATACAGCAACACAATAAATAATCATAATTATTGCCATAAACGTCTTAGGATATTTTATAAAGAAATATCTTAAAATGGGAAAAATTAAATAAATTATTATAATACATCCTAAAAACCATTCTCCGACAATACCAAAGGTCGGAACAAAATCATACATCAACCAATCAATACCTAATATAGTAAATATAAAATTAATACCAGGAGCTTTATGAAAAAATGACATTTTATTTATAATATAATAATTCATAGCAATAAGGTAAGCTATATAAAACATGGGATAAATAGCCCAAAATCTCTTACTATAAAATTTCTTAATATTAAAATTATGTTCATAATTGAGAAATAACACAGCTCCAGAAATTATGAAAAATAATGATGTTCCTATATTTCCAATATATTCGTGAAAAATATGTTGAGGAAAAACATTTCTATTGACAATGGGAGGAACAGCACTTAAATAAACAGCATTAAAATGACAAATAATTACTAATATGACAGCAATAGTCCTAACAAAATCAAAATGAAATATTCGTTTTTGTTTCATTTGGTATTCCCCCTTTGTTTGGTAATTTTCAATATTTTAGAAGGATTACCATATATAAGTTTAGAATCATATGGTCGATCTTGATGAGAACCATAGTCTAATTTTATATCTAATTTATGTTCATTTATAAAGTGTTCCGCAACATCTTTAATAGCAATTGCTTTACCACTACAACAATTAATAATGCCTGTTATTTGGGTTTGAGTAGCTGCTAAAACAATTTGTTCTGTCAATTCATCAATAGTTAAAAAATCATACTTATTTTCACCAGTAGAAAAGGAAAAGCTTTCCTTTCCTTCTTTGCTTGCCGCTAATATTTTAGAAAAGACAGATTTATTTTGATCATCATCACCTATTACATAAAAAGCTCGTAACCAATGAAGTGCTACTTCCTTATCTTGGGTTAAACTAAAAACCATTTGACGAAGGGCATTTTTACTTATTCCATATAACGATAATGGATTTGTAGGAGTATTTTCATCTACCATTCCTTCATAATAACCTATTTCGTGCATTGTACCCATGATAGATATATTCTTACATCCCCCATCTATCATATTCTTAATAAAGAGATAATGTTTTTTCAAATCGACAATATGCGATATATCATTATGTAAAAAGCCATTTCTCCACGCTAAATGAATTAATATATCTGGTTTATACATTAATTCATATATATTTTTTTTACCACTGAAAATGGGTTCTGTAATACGGTGTGCTAGAGGATCCACTCTATCAAAATTAAAGTCAGAAGCATATACATCATATCCATATGAAATTAATTTCTTAACAACATGATTACCAATATATCCATTAGCACCTGTAACTAATACTTTTACCTTATTGTTTTCCATATAAATTACCTATTCATGATTCCTTAATCGATTTTTTAATATTCGTAATTTGTCAAAAACTTTTTTTGGTAAAAGAAATTTTAAAATGTTAACTCCCGTACGTCTTATAATTCTATAAATACATTTACAAATCCATCCCATATCTTGTATAGATGAATTATTATCAAAGTGATAATACCCTAAACTTTGAATCATATCATTATGATAAGCTTTGTTACTCAAATATATAACTTTCTTTTGATATTCTCTTAAATAATGGGATAAGTTTTGATATTCAAGAGCAGCTAATTCGTCACTCATTAAAATAGCTGGATAATATCCTGCATCTTGAACGACAAAGGGATATATTCTTTCTATAGCATGAGATATAGTACCATCATTAGGTAATGGCTCAGGTACAAAATCACTATATTGCCAATTTTTAGCATATAATTTTTTCATAGCTTTAGGTCTAAACCAAAACATACTACCATAAGGAGCAATTGGTGGATGATCTTTTAAAATTGGTACATTTAATCCCAATTCTTTAGCTAATTTTTTAGCATTTTTATAATTAGGTCCCCATTCATTTCCTAAATGACGGAAAAAGATACCATGATTAGGAAGAGGTGGGCTTAATATACCTAATCTTTCATTATTTTCAAATAAATCTATAACATTATTGACAAAATCTTTCGAAATTAAAATGTTATTAAAACATTTGTAAGCAAATGAGGCTCCAGTAGTACCAGGTACTATTTGTGATGTCTTTTTATCATGTGCAAAGCAAACAATATCATAATTCATAATAACATCCTTAACAGATACCAATAAACTACTGACATCTCTTCCCCTGTTTTCTATTACTCTAACTTCCATTTTGTGACATAAAACGTCTTTATATTCTTTCAAAATTGATTGTTTCTTATCTAAAGAATTGGTGGTAATATAAATGTCTGCTTCTTGGGGCATCATATTAATCCACTTTTTATTTTCTATTATTAAATCATCGAAAGTTAAATGCATTATTAAAGCAATACGACTTTTAAATTTCTTTTTTGGACTAATTTTAGATGGCAATATATAAGTCAAATTCATATTTTTTACTAAAACATCATGGGGATAATCTCTTAATAATGTTTCCCATATCATATCCACATCATAATTAGTCTCATTTTTCAAATATTTAAATAATTCACTCGTTTGTTCTCCTGCAGTATTAATTAAGAAATCATCTATTGAATGAAAAAAGGAACGCCTTTTAAAAATAGGACATCCATATTCCTTTATAAGTTTTACAGGACACATAAGAATAGGATTACTACTATATGTAACCATATCTCTAGTATCAACAGCGACATCCCATTTGAAACCTTTATCAGAAAAATACTTAGTAAAGATAGCTTCATGTTTTCCTATTGCTTCATCATAATTTTTTATTGGTCCCATATTATCCCAATAATCTTGAAAATATTTAGACGTAGTTAGACTCTTTCGGCAAGCAATAAAATGTGATTGTAAATGCTCTGGTATATAACCATAAGGAATACATTTAAAAGTATCAATTTTAAAAGATGGATAAATAGTTAATCCCCAAAAATCTATATCTTTTTGATCCATTTTTTCAAATGTTGGAGCAAAACTATCAACTGGTCCCATAATAGTATTATTTAGCATAATTATTTCATCATATTCACTAATCTTGTTCCACCCTAAATCTTTGAAAGCAGTTTTATAAGACCATACATCAAACCCTATATTGTCTCTTTTTATTACTCTACCATATTTGTTAAAAATCTTCTTTCCGTTTGCATCTAAATGACCACAGCAAACAATAACTAAATCATTCACAAATTTTGAAAAATCGCTCAAAAAATAATCAACGTATCTATCTACTTTACCATTTTGATCATAAAAATGATAAATGCCTAATTTTTTACTTTTAGCGTTAATTTTCATAATTGTACTCCTTACTATAAACCATGTCTATATATATTATATCATTCTATACTTTTAAAAACAATTTAAGGCTTACATAACTTTTTTTATTTTTTTCTTAACTAATACTTTAGCTAATGTTTTAATTTCCATAGAATGTTCATATGATATTTCTTGACACCTTTCTTGCGAATAACCATTTTCAGTAAACCATTCACCAATACAATAACTATAATCATTGTTGATATCATTTATAACACCAGCAACGCCTGCATTAGTAATTGTTAAACCAGTATAATTTTTATCGTTTACTTTCGTAGTAAAAAGAAGTTTCTTTTGATATAAATCTTCAATTATATATTTAATCAAATTATCATATTTATTACTTGCTTTATAGCATAATTGATCAACATTAATAAAATCAATATTGTATCGTTTACATATCTTTTCTAATTTATCATTATATGAATTGATTGGGTTACTAAATGGATTAGATGATATTGGGGAAAGAGTATTAAATTCACTAGCACCTAAAACATATATATTAGTATTATTATTTATACATAAAATATTATTTAAATTTTGACTAATAGACTTCATTATTCCTTCTATAATCATTGGATTATTTATTTTATCAATCATATAATTATAATTAGGTAATTCATCTTTTTTTTGATAATCATATTTGATACGAAATGGATTATATCCAATTGCTCTCATTAAATCGCTAACACCACTAGAATATATCAATAATGGTTCTTGATAATCATATAGTGATGTACTTATTTTAACTTCACTATCCGTCTGTTTTGGAATATTAAATAGAACTTTACCATACCCTATTTTACCAATAAATTTTGGTAAACCTAAACGGTGCATTGTACTTTCATAATGACTAACAGTGCTATATTTTTGTAAAAGTTTAATATCTTCTAAACTAACGTTATTTTTTAAAAAATAATCAATATGTTCTGTTTTATTTAATACTGGAGAAACAGCATCAATTGTTTGTGGATTAAACTTGTTTTTTTCAAAGAAAGACGCTAAATTCTTGACAGCATTCTTTTTCAAAATAGTTGATTTCGTATTAAAATCAGTTGAATCGTTTAACCCCACAATTAATAATCCTTTATTTTCATAATACTTTCTTAACTTATCTATTTTTTCTTGTATAGTTGAATTATCAACCACTTTTAACATAAATATTCACCCCAGTAATTTTATAATAAAAAAATAAAAATTTTATCTTTATTATACTATGCTTTTATATAAATATATACTAAAATATTAAATTTATTTAGTTTCTATTTCTCCAAATTTATAATGCACATAAAAACTCGAACTTTCTAATTTTTTCAAATAGTTCGAGTTTTGTACTTATCTGGTGCCCTAAAGGAAGAAGTACGACACTTATTTTATTAATTTTTTTTGCTTTTCTTGTTTGTATAAATATTCTTCTATGTGTATTTGATGATAGTCTGGATCGTATTTTTGTAAGTTGTTGAAAAAATCCATCATAAGAGCATTGAAAGGTTTATATCTACTACGAGCATTTCTTATTCTAATACTTCTTAAATGAGGATATAGATCTTCATAATAAGTAAATTTTAATTTATAATATTCTCCTTCATTGCTAATTGCCATTGAATCGGCATTTTTATAGTCAAAAGAGATACTATCATCACTAATCCATATAATTTTTTCATTATTAAAAACTTTTTTATATAATTCACTATTTTTTAAGTTTTGATTTGCTTCAGAAATTTGTGTATATAATCTTATTTTTTCATTTATATCACTACATTGTGACAAATCATAATCACTTACTTGAAATACATCTCCATGTTTAAATGATTGATATAATGCATCAAATAAATTATAAATAATCATATTTTCTTTTGTTATAAAAAAATCGGTTTCTTGATTTCTATCAAAAGAAGTAAAATATAAATCTCCGTTATCACAATATATTATTCCTAACTTTTTATTGTCATCTATCAAATAATAATTATAAAATTCACTATCACTTATATTATTTCTTAATATCTTCAATATCAT
>CANQDV010000019.1 GCA_947593955.1 uncultured Bacilli bacterium
ACTCGCAATTTAATTATAATACATTTTTTCAAAAATAAAAAGACTATTAACAAATTTTACTTTGTCAACAGTCTGAGTAGCAAAATTGCTACTTTAATTATTTAATTTCTGTGGGTTCTTTAATCACTTTAACATCAAGTGCTTGATAACCCTTGGTAGTTTCTAAAAGATTAAATTCAACATATTGACCTTCAGATAAAGTTTTATACCCTTCTTGATTTATAGCAGAATAATGAACAAAGATATCTTCATTTTCTGTATAGTCTATAAAGCCGTATCCTTTTTCATTATTAAACCACTTTACTCGACCTCTCACTACATACACCTCGCCTTCCTTGTTATTCTTTTTACTGCCAATGTACTTCATAAGTGAGCTCCCTCTTTCATTTTTTTGCGCATACTTATAATATCAAATATTAATTCATTGAAGATTATTTTTTTGTTAAGTGTACTTTTTTAGAGTTTTTATGAAAAAAAGTTTACCAATAAAATAATTTATTTTTATTTCAGTCCAAATTTAGAACATAACACATCATTTAACTCTTCCTTTTAAATTTGTGTGATAACATTATAAAGAATTGAGGCAGTTTTATGATAAAAAAATTAATTATTGGAAATGCAATAAAATCCATAAGGAGTTATTATCCTGATTATAGTGAGGAACAAATTGAAAAAATACAATACGGTTTAGAATCGGTTTATTTATCCCTTACAAAACTTGTAGTAATAATAGTAGCATCTATAATATTAAACACTTTTAAAGAAACAATTATTGTATTATTACTATTCAACTTGTTAAGAACAACAGGGTTTGGATTACATGCTAGTAAATCATGGGCATGTTGGGCATCATCGTTACCTACATTTATAGGAATACCATTAATATGCAAATACATTAATATGCCACAATCAGTATTAATTACAGTTGCATGTATATCATTAATATGTTTTATATTTTTTGCACCAGCTGATACTTATAAAAGACCATTAATTAGAAAAAAAAGACGTATTATTTACAAAATATTAACTATCATTATAGGAAGCATTTATCTAGCATTATTATTTATTATAAAAGATCAATTTTTTATTAACGCAATAGCGTTGACAATGTTAGTTGAGGCAATATTAATATGTCCTTTAACATATATGCTATTTAAGTTACCATACAACAATTATAAAAGATATAAAGGTTGAGTTTAAATATTCTATATAGATAATTGTATTTAAACGAGAAAAGGAGGATAAAATGAAGAAATTACTTTCTATGGCTTTAGCTGCTATTGGTGTAGTTGCTGCTGGTGCTGCATCAGCTGCATGTGTAGTTATCGTTATTGACGAACCTACAATGCCAAAATCAATGCTATAATTAAAAAAACAAGAACTTCTAAGTTTCTTGTTTTTTTATTTTTTAATATTAACTTTTAACTTCTGTGTAAAAAAGTCCTTTTCTAAGCTAACTTGATTTTCAAACATTGGATTTTCGTCAACAATAGTTTTAACTAATGTTAATCCATATCCTCTGTTCTTTCCTTTAGTTGTTTTACCAGCTTCATAAATATTTTCTAATTTTACAGTTTCAGTATATGAATTAGCAATTTCAAATATAACAGAATTACCTTCGGTATAAATACATATTACTACTTCTTGTTTAGCAGATGAAACAGCTGCTTCTGTAGCATTATCTAAAAACACACCTATAATTTTAGATAATTGGTTATTTTCTTTCATGCTTAATTCACTCAAACCAGACTTACCAACGTTTTTACTTATGTTTAAGAAAACATTTATACCTAATTCTTTCATTTTGCTTATTTTATTGTGAATAATGCCTTTCAATCCACCAAACGGAATATATCTTAAATATCTAATCCATGCATCTTTAATATTATCTTTATCAGCAATAATTTCATTTAAATATTCCAATAATTTTTTATTACTCTTATGTACCATACTTCTAATAACAATTAATTCATTTTTATTTTCATGTTGACTAATACTGTACTGCTCTATTAACCTTTCACTTTGTTTTGAATATTCAACAACTCTTTCATATTTATCACTTATTTTTGAATTATCATAGCGTTGTTTGATAATTATTATACCAATGTACGATATTGCAACAATTAATAGCAAATTCCAAATTAACGTTTTATCAAATTTATATTCATTAAATGATAATTGATAAAATAACGAGCAAATTGCTATTAATAAAATTACAAAAGTGATTATCAAAGCAACCTTATTATTTTCTTTAACTTTATTAATAATCTTACTAATATAATCTCCTAGCAATACTGTTAATAAAGAAGCAATAATACTTATTAGAAAATTGGCTATAGCATTACCAACAACAGCATTTGCATTGCCTATTAAATGCATTTTATCTAATATTGATATACCCAATGCTATTGAGAACTCACCTACAATTAAAAATAGATATGCAATAATTGCAGCAAAAATACATTGAGTAGTATTTTTAGAAAAAATTAATTTATAAAGAAGAAGTATAATTATATATACAACCATAATTCGAAGAGCATTATCTAAAAAAATATTATTGCACGTAAAAAAGATTGCTAAACTCAATATAATCAACACTAACCGTCTTTTATCAAAAATTTTAACATTTAAGAATACAATTCCTGCATAAATAAAGAATAGTGCAATAAATAAACTTCCAACAAAAATATTTATTATCGTTTCCAAATTCATATAAAATCACCCTTTTATTAATCTTTCTTGTAATTCTTTTTTATAATTTCTAGATAATAAATCAGTACTAATTTCTTCAGTAAAATATATTACTAAATTTGATAAATCTACTCTACTCACATTATATAAATTAATAATACAACTCTTGTGAGTTTTCATAAATCTAGGATCCTTCAAATCTTCCAAAATGCTTCTAATCGTTTTTTTTATGTTAAATACTTTTGTTTTTGTGTACAGGTTAACACTCCCTGAAAGTGAATCAATTTCAAAATAGTAAATGTCATCATAAGGAATACGATATAAATCTCCATCATTTTTAAAAATATAAGCCTTATGTCTAGTACAATTAATATAAGCATCCTTTAGTGCTTGTAACAAATTCTCATCACAATTATCAAATTTAGAAACAAAATTTAATATTAGACTTCTATTAATAAAAGTATTATCTAGCATTTCTTTATGAGCTGTAACAACAATAAGTTGACTATCGACATCTCCTGTAAGTCTTATTTCTCTAGCCAAATCAAGTCCTGACTTACCAGGAACTTCAATATCCAAAATATAAATATTTTGCCCTATATTATTTCTTATAAATTCTTTAAGCGACGAAGTATATGATGAATATTGATGAATCTCATACGAAACATCACTTTTTCCCATTAATTTATGTATGATCTTTATATAATTTTTTCTTATTATTTCTTTATCTTCATAAATAATAAAATTAACCATATACCACACCTTCCATATCTATATTAATTTTATCATAAATTTCCAAAATTTGACAATTAACACAAAAAAAGTTAGTACAAAATATACTAACTCAATATACACTAACTTCTTTTTTTGGATTTTAATAAATGTTCTTCTAATTGTTTTACTTTGTCACTCATGTTTTGAGAGAGAATACCGGTATGGAGAATAAACCATATTGCTAATATTAATAGTATAAAATATATTATAATAGCCATTTTAGAATCACCTACGGTAAATAAAATAGCTGCTAAAGAAAATAAAGAATTAATCAGATATATTGTTAACACGGTTTTTCGTTGTGAAAAATGCATTTTTAAAAATTGGTGATGCATATGATCTTTATCTGCTTCAAAGATTGATTTTCTATGCAAAATTCTTCGTATAATTGCAAATAAAGTATCTAATATTGGAATTGCTAACACAGCTAAAGGAACCATAAATGATAAGAACATAGCTCCCTTAAATCCCAATAAAGAAACTATAGCAATAATAAAGCCCATAAACATTGAACCTGTATCACCTGCAAATATTTTAGCTGGATTAAAATTATGCAACAAGAAACCTAATGTGGCTCCTAACATAATAAATATTAATGTTATTTCTAGAGTTGCTTGTCTTCCTTGAATAAATGCAATAATACCTATAGTAATAAGGAAAATTGATGTTATACCACCACTTAGCCCATCTAGTCCATCTATTAAATTAATTACATTGATACATGCTAGAATAAATATTAAAGTTATAGGATAAGCTAATATTCCAAAATTAAAAACTTGCCCAAAAGCTGTAATTTCATTTAACATTATATTACCATAAAAAATTACTGTACAAGCAGCACATGTTTGTCCTAATAATTTAGCTTTAGCACTAATTGGTTTGATGTCATCAATAATACCAGTTACTATTATGATAAAACTACCAATTAATATAGAATTCATTTGAATGCTATGGACTCCAAACAGCATATAACCAAATAAAAATGCAAAGAATATTCCCAATCCTCCCATTTTAGGTATTGGTTTAGTGTGAACACGTCTTTTATCACGTGGTATATCTATCGCACCAATATGTTTTGCAATTGTAATCATACCTGGCATAATTAATGCCGAAAAAACAAACGTTATTAAAGTTATTAATATTATTTCTACTAAATACTTATCCATGGTATCTAAACTCCTTTACTTCTTAGCAAAATTATACCATAAATGAACAAATAAAAACTATTAATTTTGGAAATTAATAGTTATCTATCTAGGAAATTTAAATTAGCTAACATAATACCACAACCCTCAGCAACACAAGTTAATGGACTTTCTGCTACATAGACTGGTATATTTAATTCTTTTTCAAAAAGTTGTGGAAAACCTTTTACTAGTGCTCCTCCACCTGTTAAAACAACACCTTTATCCACAATATCTGCGGATAATTCAGGAGAAGTATTTTCTAAAACTTTTTTTGCTTCTTTTATAATATTCATGGCATGAGGATATAAAGCCTCTTCAACTTCTTTTTCTGTTATTTCAATAGTATGAGGTAAACCGTTATCTAAACTTCTTCCCTTAATTTCTCTTTTATTATTTTTATCTCCCTTATATACAGATCCTATATTAAACTTTATTTCCTCTGCTGTTCTTTCACCAATTAATAATTTGTATTTGTCTCTTATATATTCAATGATTGCAGTATCAAAAGTATTCCCAGCAATTCTTACAGAAGCACTATTAACAATACCTCCAAGAGATAAAATTGCTATATCCGTTGTACCTCCTCCAATATCTATTACCATATTGGCTCCTGGTTTTGATATATCCATACCAGCACCTAATGCCGCCACTTTTGGTTCTTCATCCATAAATACTTTTTTAGCACCTAATTTTTCAGCAGCTTCCCTAATAGCATTTTTTTCAACAGGTGTAATATTAGATGGACAACAGATTAAAATTCTAGGTTTTGACCACAATCTAAGTCCTTTAACTTTCTTTAACATGTTGGTAAGCATTGCTTCTGTATATTCAAAATCAGCAATTACTCCATCTTTTAAAGGCTTGATGGCTTTTACTTTACCTGGTGTCCTTCCTAACATTTCGTTAGCTTCTTTTCCAACTGCTAAAACATTTTTTGTTTCTGAATCTATCGCTAAAACCGAAGGTTCATTTAATACTATACCTTGTCCTTTTACGTATACTAATACGTTTGCTGTTCCTAAATCTATTCCAATATCTTTCATATATTCCCTCTTTATAATTTTAAATATTTGGCTTTAGTAGATTGACCTCCTCTTATATGCCTTATTTCAATATGATGCTTAAGTATTTTATCAACTTCTCCATGTAAAGCAATATTAATATCCTTCAATCTATCTTGTAAATCTTTATGCACAGTACTTTTACTAACTGAATATATTTCAGCAATATCTCTTACTGTGCTTTCATTCTCAATCATATAATTAGCCTCTTCTAACACTCTATTCATAATATATTTATCCATATATAACCTACCTTTTAATAAATTATATAAGTATTAATTTATAGTTATGAATAAAAAAAGGCTTTTACCGCCTATAAATCATTTATATTTTTATCATAGTATTCTATAGGATTTAGAACTTGTCCTTCTTTAAATAATTCAAAATGTAGATGATTACCTAAATCCTTATTAATCTTAGATGTTCCGCTCTTACCAATTATTTGTCCTTGCTTTATAGCATCGCCTTCTTTAACAGCTACTGTACCTAAACTTTGATAAACACTAATCATGTTCTTATCATGCTTAATTTCTACTGTATTACCCAATAATTCATTGTTATCAATACTAATTACAGTACCGTCAAGTATTGCAACCACATCAAATACATCATCTTTTACATAGTCAATGCCAGAATTCTGCATATAAGTGTTTTCATAATATACAATGGAGTTTTTTTGACTTTCTTCATCTCCTTTATAATTATAAAAATCCTTGCCTATTTTAACCTCAGTATCGTTATATGGTTTTGCTATTAAAACTTCATTACCATTTGAAGAGTTATCAGTAGATATTACTGGAGTATCATTTGATAATATAACACTAGATACATAAGTAACATTTTCTTCAAAGGCTGGTTTTTCTTCAAAAGTAGACATTGCACTTATTACAAAAATTGTTATTAATACAATGTAAATACTTGGTAAAACATATGGCTTTAACCTTAACTTCTTTTTCATATTTTTTCCACCTCAATATAAAGTTTGAACATTTTAGTGGATTTTTATACATTTTTTAAAATATTTGTGACGCTAAAAAGAAATCATATATAAAATTGGTAATTAAATATGTTAAAGATAAACCTAATAATAAATAAAATACACGTGCTTGTGCAACGCGATTTTTTTTAAAAATTTGATTTATATTAACTGCATCCATTGCCCATATTACTAAAAAAGCAATACAAAAATATAAAATTACTTTAACATTCATAATGTCCCTCTTCATAATCAGCTATCATTTTTAGACGTTTAATATGACGTTCACTATTTGAAAAAGCCGTATTTAAAAATACATCTACAATATCTTTAGCTTTGTAACTAAACATACTCCCATTAAGCGCTAAAACATTAGCGTTATTATCCATTCTTGTTAGTTTGGCCTCTTTAATATTATCAACCTTAGAACATCTTATTCCTTTTACCTTATTACATGCAATAGAAACTCCTATTCCTGTTCCACAAGTTATAATTCCAAAATCAACATTTCCACTAGCAACTGTTTCACCCAATATAAAAGCATATTTAGGATAATCAGTGGATATAACCGAATCTGTTCCTAAGTCTAAAACTTCATAACCTTTTTTCTTTAAATAAGTAATTAATGTTGTTTTTAAATGATATCCTTTGTGATCACTTGCAATTGCAATTTTCATATAACACCTCTTTTATTCTATTTAATTATATCACGCTAATCCAAAACTTAATATATTTTTATAACTCTTTTTATAAAAAGACCAAATACAATACATGTTCTAAAGTATATGCAAAATAAAAATAAAACTATATCACGAATGAACATAGTTTTATTTTTTTTATTAAGCTTCTTTTTTATCAAAACCATATTTTTTATTGAACTTATCTACTCTACCTGTATGAGAACTTCTATTTTGTGTTCCAGTATAATATGGATGACACTTTGAACAAACTTCAACATTTATCTCATCTTTTGTTGATTGAACTGTAAAAGTTTCTCCACATGCACAAGTAACTTTTGCTTCTTTATAATTTGGATGAATTCCGGCTTTCACTTTAATCTCTCCTTCCGCCATGACTAATATAAGTCATAGAAATAATTGCTAATATAGTATAACAATCTTTTTTAAAATATGCAACAAAAAACTACTTAAATACCTTTTTCTCCAATGCGGCAATGATTTCTTTACTAATTAATTCATATCCTTTTTTGTTAGGATGAATATCTAAGGGATTAGGTAAACAATCGTTATTACTACCAATAATATCTGATACTTTTACAAATATTATTTTATGTTTATTACATAATTCTAAATATTTATTATCAGAATAATCTATTATTTCATTAATAAAATCTTTATATTTCGTTAGCATTGGTAAGGGATTATAATATCCGACGATTATAATATCATTTTTAGCATACTTCTTAATCATTATTAATAATTGATCTATATTATCAAAAACTTTATCTATTTTATCTAATATACTTTGCTTATTTAATAATAAATTACCAATATTACTAAGATTTATATTTTCTAAAAAATCATTTGCACCAATAGAAATAGTAACCAAATCAGATTCTCTTAACGATTTTCTAATATTTTCTTCTTTCCCATTTATTTCTATTTTACGATTATAATTTATATCTTCTAATATATCTTTAGTTTTGTATCCACTAACTGCATAATTAACATAACTTTTTAAATTATGATTTGTATTTAAAAAATCCTTTACATAATCAGTATACCCATAATCATCCACCCCATAAGGATTTCGACCGGCTGCTACGGAATCACCAAGAGCTACATAATTAAACGATTCATGATAAGTAAATTTATAAATAATAAAAATGCCTACACATACAAAAGCTATAATCGATAATAAGATTAATATTTTCTTGCGTCTCATAAATGCCTCCAAATAAAAAAAGAAATACTTCATTAAACTATATTTCTTTTATTTCAATTTTAGCACCAACATCATTTAATTTTTCTACAATATTCTCATAGCCACGTAATATGTGTTCTATGTTATAAATAATAGTTGTTCCACTTGCCATTAAAGCAGCAATAACCAAACTCGCTCCCGCTCTTAAATCTGTTGCTTCTACTTCCGTACCCATTAGTTCTGTTGGTCCTTTAATAATTGCTTTATTACCACTAATAACTATATTAGCACCCATTTTATTTAAATAAGGGACATGCATAAAGCGATTCTCATATATAGTCTCTTCAATTACAGATTTACCACTACATTTTGTAGTTAACACCATAAATGGTTGCTGCAAATCAGTAGGAAACCCCGGAAATACCTGCGTTTGAATATTAACTGGTTTATATTTATCTGGTCTATTGACAATTAAATAATCATCGCCTATTTCTAATTCTACTTTCATCTCTGATAATTTAGAAGTTAAGGCCTCAAGATGTTCCGGAATAATATTATCTATTTTTAAATAATTACCCATTAAAGCCCCTGCTATAATATACGTACCAGCTTCAATTCGATCGGGAATTACTTCGTGAAAACATCCTTTTAATTTAGTAACTCCTATTATTTTAATTCTACTTGTACCAGCCCCTGTTATTTTGGCACCCATATTATTTAAAAATGTAGCTACATTTACAATTTCTGGTTCTTTAGCAGCATTATCTATTACCGTAACTCCATTAGCCTTAACAGCAGCTAACATAATATTAATAGTTGCACCTACTGAAGCAAAATCTAGATAAATATTAGCTCCTTTTAATTCATTGGCTGTAACAACGTACTTATCGTTTTCTATTTCTACTGTTGCTCCTAAGGCTTCAAAGCCTTTTAAATGTAAATCAATTGGTCTAGATCCTATAGAACATCCACCAGGAAAATACATTTCAACATGTTTATATTTTCCTAAAAGTGAACCCATAAAATAATAAGAAGCACGTAATTTTTTTGATAAATCAGCTGGAATTTCTTTATTTTCTATTGGTCTAGGATTAATAACAATACTTTCACTTGCTCTTCTTACCTCTGCCCCCAAGAATTCTAAAATTTCACTTAATGCATCAGTGTCTGTTACTTCAGGAACATTACAAATTGTAACATCATCTTCAGCTAAAATAGCTGCTGGTATTAGGGCTACGGAACTATTTTTTGCTCCACTAATTCTGATTGTGCCTTTTAATTCATGGCCTCCCTGTATTTCTAATACCTTCATAATACCTCCACTTCACTATATTTTATTATAATGAGGCAAATAATTACCTATTAAAAAATAGTTTTATTTTATCGTTAATTGCTTTTTTCATAGCAGCTTGTCCACTTCCTATTACTTTACGTGGATCATAAACTTCTTTATTATTAGTTACATAATTTAAAACAGCATCATGCCATGCAATCTGTAACTCTGTATTTATATTTATTTTACTAATTCCACAAGAAATAGCCTTTTTAATATCTTCATCTGGTATTCCTGTTCCTCCATGAAGAACTAAAGGAATATCTAAAGTGTCATTAATTAATTTCATACGTTCAAAATTAAGATTAGGTTCACCCTTATAAAGGCCATGTACACTACCCAAAGCTGGTGCGATAGAATTTATCCCAATACTAGCTAATTTAACACAGTCCTCAACAGTAGCATGGTATATTTCTCCTGATATTCCATCTTCTTCACCACCAATGTGTCCTACCTCAGCTTCGACAGTTATTCCACGTTCACGAGCATAATCAACTACTTCTTTAGTTATGCGGATATTTTCCTCTAACGCATATTTAGAAGCATCAATCATTACAGAAGTGAAACCACTATCTATAGCTTTTTTACATGTCTCAAAACTAGATCCATGATCTAAATGTAAACACACATCAATAGAAATATTTAAATCTTCCATTAATCCTTTGACCATATTAGTGATTACTTTAAAACCACCCATATACTTCATAGCACCTTCACTAACCCCTAAAATGACAGGAACATTATTGGCATTACATTCTTCTAATATGTACTTTGCCCACTCTAAATTATTAATATTAAACTGCGGAACAGCGTATTTACCTACTTTAGCATCTTTTAACATTTTCTCACTATTTACTAACAAAATTTTCACCATTCTTTCTATATTTATTATGAAGTATTTAATAACTTTAGTCAATACTATTGAAAAAGATAAACGACTGAAAGACACAATAAAACAATGCTTCCTATTAATGTAGATATCTTACCAAATTTTTCATTAAGTTTACTACCTATAGTTAAGCCAATAAAAGTAAATATAAAACTTGTTATCGAAAATATAGACACCGCTAAAATGTTATTATTGCTTATAGCTGATAAGCCAATTCCTACTGAGAAACTATCAACGCTTACAGTAAAAGCGAACAAAAGAATAGCAAACAATCCTTTTAAATCAACTATTTCCTCTTCTTTAAAAATCGATAAAAGCATCTGAATAGATATAATAAGAAAAATTGTTCCTACCAATATATTAGGTCTAATTGGCAACAATTTAAATATGGCAATACCAACGCAATTACCAAGAAGTGGCATAAAAAAATGAAATATACCAACACTTGTAGATAAAATTATCGTTTTTTTTCGTTCAAAATTTAATGTACCATATAAAATTGCTAAAGAAAAAGCATCCATACTTAATCCAACAGCAATCATAATAATAGTAACTAATGGCATCATAATATCCCCTCACTACTTAAATAATACTATGATGCTGTTACTTTAATTCTAAAAATATTTATCAATAATTTCTTTTATGAAAGATTTATATTCTATCTCTTCTATATCTTCATCATTACTTTCCATCATACATAAAGGAGGAAATAAAACACACCACCAATTATCTCCTTTACCCCCACCAATAGTTACAACAAGAGATTCATAAATTCCTTCTTCATAAACTACTCCTTTATACTTCTTTTCTGGGAATAAATTATATCCAAAATTAACATCATAATCTAAATGATAATTATTATTTTCTAATATATCTGCAACCATAAAATTTATTTTATCTAAATTATCATTAATAATATTCCTTGCTTCATCAATATCTTTAGCATCAATTAACAATTTAGTTATTTCACCTTCTATATTATTACGAACTAATTGTTTAATAGCTTGATCGTAATTATTATTACTATTAGCAATTACTCTAATACGGATAGAATCACTAGGTATTATAACTTCATCTGTTGTCTTTAAAGTAAGCATAACAATAATTATAATACTTAAAATAGCAATTATTTTTTTCATATCATCATCTCTATTATATATTGCTATATATAAAGACTTTTTAAACAAAAAAAGATAATATTTATATCAATTAATACTATCTTTTATAAATAAATATCATTCTATCTCTTCCCGATAAATCTTTAAGGCATTCAACCTTAACATTATCTAAATATTTATGAGCTAAAGTAGAAACATCTTCTTTTTGAGTATTTCCTATTTCAAAAGCTATTAGAAACATATCATTTAAATTTTTAGAACAAGTACTAAGAATTTTCTCATAAAAATATAAGCCATTATTAGGGGCATATAAAGCTATATGTGGTTCATTATTTTTAACTATGTCCTCTATTTCTTCATCTTCAGCTATGTAAGGAGGATTACTTATAATGACATCATACTTATCATGTACATCATCTAACATATTACCATTTAAAAAAGCAATATCTACATTTAAATTCTTGGCATTAATCTTAGCTACTTCCAAGGCATCATTACTAATATCAAGACAAGTAATATCTAATTTAGGATTTTTTTTCTTCAAAGTAATACCAATATTACCACTTCCACACCCCAAATCAATTACTTTTATATTTCTATTTCCAAATAAATTATCAATATATTTAAGAGTATTCTCTACCAATTCTTCCGTTTCAAATCTTGGTATTAAAACATTCTTATTTATATAAAATGGAAATCCATAAAAATTAACGTTTCCAAGTATATATTGAATAGGTTTATTCTTTTTTAATTCTTCGACCATTTTTCTATATTTTACGATTATTTCTTCACTAACTGTTTCATCTAAGTGCAAGTATAATTCTAAAATATCAAAATTTAGTAAATAACTAAGCAATAAATCAACTTCATTCGTATGTAAATCTTTTTTACCCTCAGTTATTAAATCACTAATTTTCATTCTTGGTTTCCTTCTAATTGTCTTTTTTGATTTTCAGCTATTAAAGCATCTATGATTATATCAATATCGCCTTCCATAACACGATCTAATTGCATTAAAGTAAATCCAATACGATGGTCAGTTACTCTATTTTGTGGATAGTTATATGTCCTTATCTTTTCTGATCTATCACCAGTACCTATTTTACTTCTTCGTTCGGCACCTTCTTTTTCTTCTTTTTCTTGTAATTTTAAATTATATAATCGTGTTTTAAGTGTCCTTAAAGCCATTTCTTTATTTTGAATTTGGCTACGTCCTACTTGGCAATAAACCATAATTCCTGTAGGAATGTGAGTAACACGGACAGCTGAGTCCGTTGTATTTACTCCTTGACCACCACAGCCAGACGATCTGGTAATATCAATTCTTACTTCGGACATATCAAGTTGAAAATCAAATTCCTCAGCTTCAGGCATAACTAACACAGTAGCTGTCGAAGTATGAACACGTCCTTGAGTTTCAGTAACAGGTACTCTTTGAACTCTATGAGCACCACTTTCATACTTTAATTTTGAATAAACGTTTTTTCCCTTAACCATAAAACTAATTAGAGAAAAACCACCACCCTCAGAATGTTCTTCCGTAATAACTTCTATTTTCCATCCTTCTTTTTCAGCAAGTTTCAAATACATATGATATAAATCACCAGCGAAAATATTAGCTTCATCACCACCAGCGGCACCTCTTATTTCAACAATAACATTCTTACCATCATTAGGGTCTTTAGGAATTAAAAGTATTTCTAATTCTTTTTCTATTTTCGCTTTTTCTTCTTCTAAATTTGCTAATTCCTCTTTAGCAAACTCTACCATTTCATTATCCTGCATCATCTCATTAGCTGCATCTATATCAGACAAAACTTTTTTATACTTGATATAACAATTAACTGTGTCTTCTAAGTTAGCTGCTTCCTTAGATAATTCTTTTGTTTTATTTATGTCACTTAATATATTAGGATCTGATAATTGTGCATTTATTTCATCATATCTATTTTTTATAATATCCAATCTTTCTATCATAAATATCATCCCTTCATCTATCGTATTATATCATGATATACGAAAAAAAAGAAACTAAAATTACTGTTCTAATTCTAGTTCATCTTCGTCCATAATAACTAAATCTTTTAAATCATCGTCATCATCATCAAAATCATCATCACTATCAACTTCATCAAAATTAGCTTCGTCGCTTTCTCCATCGCTGTCACTAGCTTCATCTAATTCTTCTTCATTGTCAGTTTCCGTATCATCATCATCGTCAACATTCATAATGACTTTATCAGATGTATGTTTACTTCTTAAATCCCAAGATCCATCTTCAAGTAAAATAAATCTTTTATCAGTAGTTAAAGACATGTAATAGTCTCCAATTTTAGTTTCAAATACTGAACTAGGTAAATCTAGTAAAGTAGTAATTTTTTTAAATAAATCTTTAGTGTTCATCGCACCAAACTCATCTAATAGTTTATCAGTAATATCCTTATAAGATAATAATTCAAGTTCTTCTTTACTATAATCATTTATACTCATTAACTATTCCTCCTACGCTTAACATTATATGCATGTAATGTTAATTGGTTTATATTAATAAACTCTTAAAACTATATCATTAATTGATATGAAAATCAATCTCTTTTTTACATTTTGTTTGGACAATTAATTCCAAGAATATTTAAAAGCATTAAATTAGTGTTTAAAACTAAATTAGTAAGCGCTAACCATGAGCTTCTTAAATCGCTGTCTTTTTCATCTAAAACTCTATTTTCTGAATAGAATTTATTATATGAACTTGTTAATTTATAAATATAATCTGCCACTTCATTTACAGATCTAGATTCATATGATTTTGTTAAACTAGTAGCTAAATTAATTAAATTAATCATTATATCTCTATCATATTCATTTTTTACCGTTTTTACTAATTGGTAATCTATTTGAGCATCCTTTGCTTTATTTAATAAAGATTTCATACGAATTGTAGAATATAGTAAATATGGACCTGTTTTCCCCTCTAAATCACTAAATTTATTAATATCAAAAATATAATCCGTTGTACGATATGGAATTAAATCAGCATATTTAACGGCAGCAACACCGACCATTTCGGCAATTTTATCTCTTTCTTCACCGACAATGTTTGGTAATATTTTCTTTTCGCATTCTTCTTTAGCTAAGTCTAGTAAAGATTCTAAGGTCATTACTCCACCATCCCTCGTTTTGAATGGTTTACCGTCAAGACCATTTATTGTACCAAAAGGAATAAATTCTAATTTTAAATTATCACTTGCTATTTTGGACTTTTTGGCAGCCCTAAAAACTTGTTCAAAATGAAGAGCCTGTCTAGCATCCGTTAAATACCATATTTCGTCAGGATTATAATTTTTTACTCTTTCAAAAATACATGCTAAATCAGTAGTTTGATATGAAGCCGTTCCATTAGATTTTACCAATAATAATGGTGGTATCTCATGATCATCGTCTTCTTCTTTTAATTCAATAATTTTAGCCCCTTCGCTGAATTTTACTAAATTTTGAGATTCTAAATATGAAACAAGCTCAGGAACATATGTTGCAGCATCACTTTCTCCGTTCCATATTTCAAAGGTAGTATTTAATCGATCATATATTCTTTTAATATCACTTTTAGAAACGTCCATAATATGGTTCCAAAGAGCCATTAATCCTTTATCATGGTTTTGAAACTTAGCTGTCATTTCTCTTGCTTCTTCCATATAATCTTCATCAATATTAGCCTTAGCACTAGCACAAGGGTATAAATCCATTAAAAGTTCATTAGTAACAGGCGATTCTTTTGGATATTCTCCATTAAAATTAGAATCAAAATAAGGTAAATTGGGTTTCCTTTTTTTAAGTTCTAACATTACTAATCCAATAGGTCTTCCCCAATCACCAAGATGAGCATCGGCATATGTCTTGACCCCCAAAGTATTAGCTAATCTTTTTAACGCTTCTCCAATATTAGCACTTCTTAAATGCCCAACATGAAGAGCCTTCGCCACATTAGCACCACCATAATCTAATATAATAGTCTTTTCCCTTTGGCAGTCTATGTTATTATATACATCTTCAATCATTTTATTCATGCATTGAACTAAATACTCATCACTTAAACTTAAATTTATAAATCCGGCCCCTGCTACATTTACATTAACAAATCTTTTATCACTATTTAATTTATCTACAATATTATTGGCTATTTCATTAGGATTTTTTTTATATACTTTAGCTAAACGCATCGCATCATTTATTTGATAATTTCCTAAATCCGGCCTATTAGAAATAGATATAGTTACCTTATCAAGGTCATACCCTAATTCATTTATCGATTCCTTCAAATCTTTTTCTAAAGTTTTAATGAAACTCATTTCATTCACCACCTATATCCCACTTTAATTCAAAAAGAAAATTACTATTATCTAAAGAATAATTTACTAAAAAATAACTCTCCTCTATTTTTATCTTTTTTACTATTACCTTTAAATCTATAATATTATCTATATTTTTTACTTTAATAGAAGCTTGAGAATTTTTAAAATCCAAAGACAAAATCATTTCTTCATTTTCTCTTTTTAACGTATACAAATTATAATCAAATATTACTTTTGTATTTTCTTCTAAAAAACTTATTTTTCCATTTTCACAAGTTCCTTCGCCTTTATAAGTTATAGTATCATCATCATTTTTTAAGTGATATTGAAATAAAATCTTTTGCAATACTATCACCACCAAATTACTACATCGAATTATAACATATCTTATAAAAATTTAACACATATTTTTACTTTTTTTTATCATACTAAAATTAGGATCATGGTGATTTTATGAAATTAGTCAAAAAATTAATTAAATATAGCATTTTATTATCTATATTATTATTAGCAATTGGCCTAGGATTATACGGTTATGGACAAGTATCTACCAAACTTGAAATTAGGAGCGCTAATAATATATCATTATACGATAATACAGGTAATGTTTTTTTTCAAGGAAATGGAACAAGTAAATGGGCAAGCTTAAATGATATATCTCCCTATGTTATAAACGCTACAATTGCTACAGAAGACAAACATTTTTATCAACATTTTGGATTTGACTTTCCTAGAATAATCAAGGCTCTTTATACCAATCTGTTAGCAGGTAAAACTAAGGAAGGAGCTTCTACTATATCTCAGCAATACGTAAAAAATTTATTTTTAGACTTTGATAAAACCTGGGAAAGAAAATGGAATGAATTATGGTTAACTTTAAATATAGAAATGCACTATACAAAAGATGAAATATTAGAAGGTTATTTAAATACTATAAATTATGGTCATGGAATGTATGGAATTGAAAATGCTGCAAGTTATTATTTTAATAAACAAGCAAAAGATTTAACATTAGCTGAAGCATCGATTTTAGTAGGTATTCCTAAATCTCCTTCTAATTATTCACCAATAGTTAACTTTGAACTTGCCAAAAAAAGACAAGAACTAGTGCTAAGTAATATGGTTAAAAATAATTACATTACTGAACAAGAACAAAAAGAAGCTTTAAATGAAGAATTAAATATTATTGGAAAAAGAGCTACAATTGACTCTGATACGCTTTTATATTTTCAAGATGCCGTATTACAAGAATTAAAGACTATTAAAAGTATTCCTTCTTCTTTTCTTGATACAGGAGGATTAAAAATTTATACTTCTTTAGATATGAATGCTCAAATGTCACTCGAAAACTCTATAGAAGAAAATTTAAACGATAAAGGTGAATTACAAGCTGCTGGTGTTATGATAAATCCCCAAACGGGTGCTATCATTGCTTTAGTAGGAGGAAGCAATTACTCCAAAACACAATATAATCGTGCCATTTATTCTAAAAGACAAGTTGGTTCAACAATGAAACCATTTCTTTATTATGCCGCATTAGAAAACGGTTTTACAGCTAGTACTTCTTTTACTAGTGAGGAAACAACATTTGTATTTTCTAATCAACAGACATATTCACCCCAAAATGCCAATCAAGTTTATGGAAACAAACCTATATCACTAGCTGCTGCTATTGCTTATTCAGAAAATATTTTTGCGGTTAAAACCCATATGTTTTTAGGAGAAAACGTCCTAGTAAATATTGCCAAAAGGTTGGGTATTACTAGCGAATTACCTGAAATACCATCGTTGCCACTAGGTACAAGTGAAATTGGTATTATCGAAATGGCAAGTGCTTACTCTGTTTTTGCCAATAATGGATATAAATCTACACCCCATCTTATTGAAAAAGTAGAAGATATAGATGGTAATGTATTATATGAATTTAAAGAAACGCAAGAATTAATATTAAATCCCAGTCTTACCTTTATTCTTAATGAATTATTAACTACTACTTATGATACTGCTTTCATTGATTATAACTATCCAACTATTATTAACCTAGCTGGTCGTTTTAGTCGAAAATACTCTGTTAAATCAGGGACCACTGCAACAGATGGTTGGACTATAGGTTATACCCCAGATGTAGTTACCGCTGCATGGATTGGATTTGACGATAATAAAAACATAGACTCTTCTATGTATTCAATATCAAAAAATATTTGGGCTGATACCATGGAACTTTATCTAAAAGGTACTCCAGAGCATTGGTTTGAAATGCCTTCAAATGTTGTTGGGGTTTTAGTTGACCCCATTTCAGGGAAATTAGCTACTAGTGAAACACAAAAAAAGAAGATTCTCTACTATTTAAAAGGTACAGAACCTTCTAAAGAAGCATTGGTATTTGACGAAAAACTAAAAAAGTAATTCTGCCATATCCCCTGTCTTTAAAAAACAAGCATTACCATCGTCAGTATCCAAATGAAGCTCTAATGCACCATTGGGCGTCTCCTTTATATAGACATCACTTAATATTGCTCTTTTCACATTACCAACTTTAATACTTATCTTATTAACATCTTTAAGTCCCAATTTAATTCTATCTTCATGATTTATATGTAAATGTCTATTAGCAACTATAGCACAAGGTTTAGTCACAACTCCATTTGAACCAATAATAGTTACTACACTAGCATCATCTAAATCTCCAGAAGTTCTAATTGGTGCATCAATCCCTAAAGTATAACAATCTGTTTTAGACAATTCTACTTGTGTATAACTGCGTAATGGCCCTAAAACTCTTACCTTTTCTATTCGGCTTTTAGGAGTTTCTATCGTTACAAATAAATTAGTGGCAAATTCACCTGGCTGAACAAGTTCTTTCACCTTTTCCATTTCTATATTTCCAAAAAGAGAATAATAATCTTCTTCTGATAAATGTACATGCCTATTAGATATTCCTAATACCACTTTCATAATGTCACCCTTTCATTCTAAATAATTATATCACAATAATAGTATTTTTTTTAAAATAAAATCATAATGTTAAATATAGAAATGAAAGGGTGAACAAATGAATAATAATTTTCCAAACATGCCATATTCCAATGCCAATCCAAGCTATATACCAAACCAAGGGACACAACCACCATATACTAATATTCCAAACATCAATCAAAACTATAATTCATACATCGATGAAAAATATCAATATGCATATAATATCCTAAATAATAATCCAGCTCAAATAGCTACCTTCTATATGTCATACCCCGATTCAGTAGAATGGAGAGATCGAATATTTACTGGTAGAGTTATTCATGCTTCTAGAGAATATACTTTATTAAGAAACGAAGAGACAAGAGAATGGTATGTACTTCCATCTATATATTTAAACTATGTTATATATAATGAAGAAGTTAATTTGTCATAAGAGATAATTGTATCATCTCTTTTTTTTTGATATAATAATTAATAATAGAGGTGACAATATGATATTTATATTTATTTGTGGCATTATTGTTTTAGTAGCGTTAATTCTTTTAATTTTTTTATTAAAAAAGAAAAAATTATCTATATATGATATAAAAATAAAAGAAGCCGAACAAGAAATAGATGCCTTATTAAGTAAAAAACTATCTCTTTTAAGCGATTTATATACCCATTTTAATGAAAATAGTGATAAAGAATTTCAATTTTTATGTCATTTAGACGAAGTTGAAGATGATGAATTTAAACTAAATTCTATTTTAAATAAAGCATATAAAGAATTAAAAGATTACCTAGATGATAATCGTAGTTATATACCTAGTGATGATGTAAAACTATTAATAAATGATTTATTTCAATGCGATATCGAATGTACAGCTGTAAAAAACTACTATAATGATACTATTAATAAATATAATAAAACGATACATAAATTATCTAATAAAATTGTAAGCCAATTTATGGGATTACAGAAAAAAGAAGCATATAATGATCCCGTTGAAGAAGAATTTGAAATATTAAAAAAGAAATAAAATTAATCTTTTATTTCCCAATTAACTGGTTTAATACCTTTACTTATTAAAAAATTATTAGCCTTTGAAAATGGTCTACTACCAAAAAAACCATTATGTGCTGATAAAGGAGAAGGATGAGCTGATTCAATAATAAAATGTTTATTATTAGTAATCAGTTCTTTTTTACTTCTAGCATAACTTCCCCATAATATAAATACTACTGGTTCTTCTTTTTTATTAACTATTTTTATTACTTCATCTGTAAATTCTTCCCATCCTTTACCTTTATGTGAAGCAGCTTTATCTTTTTCCACAGTAAGTACTGCATTTAATAAAAGAACTCCTTCCTTAGTCCAAGAAACCAAACTACCATTGTTAGGAATTTTATACCCTAAATCATCATGTAATTCTTTAAAAATATTAACTAATGATGGTGGCTTAGGTACTCCTTTTTTTACGGAAAAACATAAACCTTCTGCTTGATTTTCTCCATGATATGGGTCTTGACCAATAATAACAACTTTAATATCTTTAAACGATGTATAGCGAAAAGCATTATACACTTCATTTATTTTAGGATATATTGTTTTATCCTTATATTCCTCTAAAACAAATTTTTCCAAATTTTTAAAATAATCTTTTTGATATTCATCCCTTAATAAATTATCCCAATCATTCCCAATCATAAAAACCACCTAAAAATATTATAACATATATTAATGTACTTTATCTCTTAACTTTACTATAGAATAAACATTAATAATTCCCATAATGGCAATAAAGATATCAACTGTTCCCCACAAAAATAAGGAGTTAGTAATACTACCTATAACTAAAATGATTAGTGATAAAACTTTTAACCAAAAAATGCCGTTTTTAGAAATGGTGGGAAACAAAAACTTTAAACTATTTTCTCCATAATAATACCCTGTAATAATAGTTGAAAAAGCAAATATAAATATAGTTAAAATAAGGATTAAATCTCCAAAAGATCCTAAATGATAATTCAAAGCATATTGTGTTAATTCGATGCCATTAATATCCTGAAAATTTATATGTTGATAATTACTCAATAAAATTATAAAGCTAGTTAGAGTACAAAGAACAATACTAGTAAAATATATACCTACCATTTGAATCATTCCTTGTCCATTGGCATCATTATCTGATGTAGTTGAAGAAGCAATCGCCCCTGTACCAATTCCTGCTTCATTAGAGAAAATTCCTCTTTGAAACCCTATTACAAATGGTGTTAACATACCAATTCCTACACTCTTAAAATTGAAAGCACTTTTAATAATAATAAAGAAAACATCATCTATATAATTAATATTATGAAAAATTATATAAAAAGCAACTGTTACATATATAATTCCAATCATAGGCATCATTTTACTAGAAGCATCAATTATACCTTTAGTACCTTTAAAAATAATATATCCTGTTATAATAGAAATTATTATTCCAGTAATTAAAGGTGATATATCAATATAATTAATAATGGATTTAGTAATAGTATTAGATTGAATAGTTAAAAATCCAAAAATATAACTTACAAGTACTAAAAAGGCATATACTTTAGCTAAATATTTCTTCTTTAATCCTGTTTTAATATAAAATGAGGGACCACCTTCGTATAAGTCCCCTTTTTTCTCATGAAACAAAACTCCTAAATAACTTTCGGCATAAGCGTTTGGTACAACTAAAAAAGTTGAAATCCACATCCAAAAAATAGTACCTGGACCTCCTATATATATAGCAAGAGCAACACCTGCTAGTGAACCTACCCCAATTCTTGCCGCTAAAGTAAACATAAGAGTTTTAAATGGGGAACTGGAACTATTATTATTTGCCTTGAATTTACTAAACATTTTTTTTATATTAAATTGCACATAATGTAATTTTTTAGTAAAATAAATACCACTACCCAATAACAAAATAGAAGTAATACCCCACAATATTTTATTAATAAAATTTAAAATAAATATCACCATTTAATTATATTAAATAATTACTTAATAATGTATGGATTATTTATTGTACCATCTTGGTTAGTATCAGTTATTTCTACATTAGCACTAAGGTTGATAACAGGACGTACATAACGATTATACCCTACACTTGTGAGATCAATTGTTGCAAAGTAAACGAGCCAGTTTTGTGCACAGGAATAGCCAGGATGGAAGCGAAAAGGACTCATTGTCCAATATTGAGTTCCTATATATAGATAATAACTACTATTTTCTACACTATATATTCCTCCTGCATAGGCAACTTCGTCAGCTGTGATTAAACCTATCTTGTATTTGGACATTTCATTACCTTTTTCATTACTTACTGTAAATAAATCGTGTGTTGCATTTGAACAAGCAAATTGTGGTTTTCTATTATTAT
>CANQDV010000020.1 GCA_947593955.1 uncultured Bacilli bacterium
ACTCGCAATTTAATTATAATACATTTTTTCAAAAATAAAAAGACTATTAACAAATTTTACTTTGTCAACAGTCTGAGAAATTAAGGTATTAATTTCTTTTTTCTTTTTCATGAACATATACTATGGTATAATATATAATAGGAAGTGATAAGATGCGAGTAGTTGTAAGTGCTGGTGGCACTGGTGGACACATATATCCTGCGTTAGCAATTATATCTAAAATTAAAGAGATGGATAAAAACAGTGATATTCTATATATTGGTACTCTTGATCGAATGGAACATGAGATAGTTCCTAAAGCAGGTATTAATTATATTGGTATTGAAATGAAAGGTCTTAATAGAAAAAATTTATTTAAAAATATAAAGGTTCTATCGATTTATAATAGAGCTAAAAAAAAGATTAAAGCGATATTAAAAGATTTTAAACCTGATATTGTATTAGGTATAGGAGGGTACATAACTTTACCAGTAATTGAAGTTGCTCATTCTCTTGGTATAAAGACATTTATTCATGAACAAAATTCCATACCTGGTTTATCCAATAAACTTTTAAGTAAGAAAGCAGATTGCATTGGCGTTTCTTTAGAAGATAGCATGCAATATTTTGATTCTAAAAAAACAATTTTTACTGGTAATCCACGAAGTGAACAAGTTGTTGCAGCTAAACCTATATTAAAAAGTAAATATGGACTTGCTAGTAACAAACGATTGGTTTTGATTGTTATGGGAAGTTTGGGATCAATGACAATTAATAATAAATTTAAGGAAATAATTCCTTGTTTTAAAAATTATGATTACGAAGTTTTATTTGTAACAGGTAAAGACTATTATGAAGAATACAGTCAAGCTGCTAATATTCCTAAAAATGTTAAAATGGTTCCTTATTTAGATGACATGTTAGGAGTAATGAAAAAAACAGACTTAATAATTACGAGGGCAGGTGCGTCTACCATTGCTGAAATAACAGCTATTGGAATTCCTAGTATTTTAATTCCTTCTCCTTATGTTACTCATAATCATCAATATAAAAATGCCTTATCTCTTGCAAGTAGAAATGCTGCAGTTATTATCGAAGAAGATAAACTAAATAGTGATATATTGTTAAAAACTATTGATGATATATTAAAAGATTCTAAAAAATATGATATAATGAAAAAGAATAGCAAGAGTTTAGGGGTAGTAAATAGTGCTACTAAAATATATGAAGTTATAAGAAAAATAGTAAACGAGGAATAAACATGAAAGAACATATAGATAAGATAAAATCTATGAATATTGGGAAGGTACAAGAACATATATTATTAAAAAATCATACTACTTATAAGGTTGGGGGAGAAGCTAGTTGTTTTGTTACTCCCAAAGACACCAAAAGTTTGATTAAGCTGCTTAAGTATTTAAAAACAAATAAAATTAAATATAAAGTTTTAGGTAATGGATCTAATGTGTTGTTCAGTGATAAGAAGTATGAAGGAGTAATAATTAAATTAGATAAATTTGATAACCTTGTTATTCATAATAATCTAATAAAAGTTGGTGCTGGATATCAATTGATGAAATTATGCTGTCAGGCTGCTAAAAGAGGTTTAGCTGGTTTAGAATTTGCATCTGGTATTCCTGGGACGGTAGGTGGAGCTATCTATATGAATGCTGGAGCTTACAAAAGTGATATGGGATACGTGGTCAAAAGGGTTAAAGTTCTTACTCCGGATTTTAGAGTCATTACTATGACAAATAGAGAATTAAATTTTCATTATCGTTCATCGTTTTTTCAAACCCATCCATCTTATATTTGTTTAGAAGCAACAATTGGTCTTACATACGGTAATAAAGATGAGATAAACAAAGTAAATGTTGAAAGGCGTAAACGTAGATTGGAAACACAACCTTTAGAATATCCTTCAGCTGGTTCTGTTTTTAGAAATCCAGATAATTTATTTGCTGGAAAACTAATTGAAGACATTGGATTAAAAGGATTAATTAAAGGTGGAGCTCAAATTAGTGTTAAACATGCTAATTTTATTATAAATAAAGGGAATGCTACCGCTCAAGATATTAAAGATTTAATTGAATTTACTAAAGAAGCAGTAAAAGATAAGTATAATATTGATTTAAAAGTAGAACAAGAATTTGTAAATTGGGAGTAGGATAATGACAAAAAAGATCAAGAAAAAAAATAAAATTAAAATATTGCCATTTTGTCTATTGGTACTATTTATATTAATAGCATTTTTTCTTGTAACTTTTTTACTAAAATTACCCATAAAAAATATATATATTTTAAATAATAAAATATTAAGTGATGAAGAAATCATCACTCTAGCTAATTTAAAAAAATATCCAAGTTTTATTGAGACAACATGTCATAGTATTGAAAAGAAAATAAAGAAAAGCCCTTATGTTAAAGATGTTAAGGTTACTAAAAGTTTTTTAGCAGTTGTCAATATTGACGTTGAAGAATATACATTATTATTTATGAAAGCTAGTGATCAAAAAATAGTTGTCGATATCGATAAAGAAATAGACTCTAATAATGAAAATTTAGAGTTGCCAATTCTTTTAAATTATGTTCCTGATACAGTATATGAACGTTTTATAAAAGAAATGAAAGAAGTTAATGATAATATTAGAAGTGAAATATCAGAAATTGAATATGCTCCTAATGATTATGATGAGCAAAGATTTTTATTATATATGACTGATGGGAATTATGTATATGTCACTTTAACGAGATTTAATCTTATTAATAAATATAATGATATATATCCTACATTAGATAATAAAAAAGGTATTTTGTATTTAGATTCTGGTAATCATTTTGAAATAAAGAGTAATGGGTGATAATATGAAGAATAATCGTGGAATTATTAAAATTAAGTTATTAGCAATTATTGGTATGATAGGAGTTATTGCTATATTATGTATTCCTAAATTAGTTAATTATATAGAATATAATAAAAAAGAAAGATATATATCTATAGCTAAAGAATATGTTGAAGAAGTGCGTTCGAAGATAAATATTATGGAATATAAGCAAATACCTATAAATAATCAAGCTTTATTAGTACCATTATCGAATTTAAATTTGAAAAAATCTTCTCCATATGGCTCTTTTAAATCAGGATATAGTTATGTCATTGTAGTACCTAAAAATTCATATTATGAGTATTACTTTGCTAGTATTGATTCATCAAAGCATGGAATACCTATAGTTAATGAAAAAGAACTAAATGTCGATTCCGTTATTTTTGGAGAAAGTAATTTAACTAATATTAATAGATTACCTAATATTGATAATTTATATATTGATGGTACTATTTATAAGAAAAGTGAAGATACAAAAGAGGATGATAATAATATATTATTGACTCCTGTTTCTGGTGATCTTACTGTGTCATATGATTTTAAAGCAGAAGTTCATAAAATTTATGATGAATTAATAAAAAATATAGATACTGAAATATATAATAAAGAAGCTACTATCAATAATGGAGTTTTAAAGTATAATAATAAAGTTTTATCTAGCGATTATTCTAAAGATGTTAATGGAGTATTGCGTTATTTATCTTTTCCTAATAATGATGGATTAGATTATTATTCTAGTTATGTTATTTATAATAAAAGTTATGTTGCTGGTGTAATAAATAAAAGTGGTAATTATTCTAGTAAAAATATTACTTTTGATTCAGTGCCTGCTATTGTTATAAATGAAGATGCTAATATTGTAGAAGATAACAATAAAAAATATTTGATGTGGAATTTAATGGCTATTTATCCAAATAATGATAATTATATTATTGATGAATGTGGAGCTATTATTTTACAAGATAATAATGCTACTAGTGTTAATCTTACTTTAACGACACCTAATGCTGTAGTAGGAAAATCAAATAATAATTGTGAACTTGGTAATATATTTGCCATAAGAAAAGATAATATCAAAAATAATGATCATTTTTTTGCAAGAGGTTATATCAAATATCATGATAAGTCAGGTAATAGTTTTACTTCATATAGTAATACTACAATATCAGCTTTAGTAAGATAAAATTTATATATTTATTTTAATAATAAGACATGAAAAAGACTTTTGAGTCTTTTTTTGTTGTACATTTGTTTGTAGTGTGATATACTTGTGTAGAAAGGTGAAGTATATGTACGATTATATAATAGGAAAAGTTACAAGTGTTCAAAGCACTTATATAGTTTTGGAATGTAGTGGGATAGGATATATAGTGTATACTCCCAATCCTTATTCTTTTCAAGAAGGTAATGAATATAAAGTTTATTTATATCAATTAGTAAGAGAAGATGAATTATCATTGTATGGATTTAAAACTACTGAAGAAAAAGAATTGTTTTTAAAATTAATTAGTGTCAAGGGGTTAGGACCTAAAATGACTCTACCTATTTTGGCAACTGGTTCAGTCGGTGGAGTAGTAGATGCTATCGAAAGAGAAAATTTACTTTATTTACGTAAATTTCCAAAGATTGGAGATAAGTTAGCTAAACAGATAATTCTAGATTTGAAAGGTAAATTAGGAGTTGTTTCAACATTAGAAATTGAAGATAATAGTTATGAAGAACTATTAGAAGTGTTGAAGGGTCTTGGATATAAAGAAAAAGAAGTTAAAGGTATCATTCCTAAAGTAGATCAATCTTTATCTATTGAGGATCAGATTAAAGAAGCTTTAAAATTAATGCTTAAATAAAAAGATGAAATAATAATGACAATAAAGGGAGGTTAATATGGACGATAATGATATACTAAGTGCTAGTCGTTTGTCTAGTGATATAAAAGAGGATTCGATAAGGCCTACATTATTTAAAGATTATATTGGACAGTCTGATGTTAAAGAGAATATTAAAGTTTTTGTAGAGGCGGCAAAAATGCGAGATGAAAGCTTAGATCATGTTTTACTATATGGGCCTCCAGGATTAGGAAAGACAACTTTGGCTTATATTATTGCTAATGAATTAGGGACAAATATCAAAACTGCTAGTGGTCCATCTATTGAAAAAGCTGGTGATTTAGCAGCTATATTATCATCACTAGAGCCAGGGGATGTATTATTTATTGATGAAATTCATAGAATGCCATCTTATATTGAAGAAATATTATATCCTGCTATGGAAGATTTTACTTTAGATATTATAGTAGGTGGCGAAGGAAATAGTAGAAATATTAAAATTAATCTCCCACCATTTACTTTAGTTGGAGCAACAACTAGAGCAGGGGATTTAACTAGTCCTTTACGAGATCGTTTTGGTATTATTGCTAAGTTGCAATATTATACTGATGAAGAATTGTTTGATATCATTAAAAGAACATCTAAAGTATTAGATGTAGAAATAGAAGATGATGCAGCTAAGGAGTTAGCGAGCAGAAGTAGGGGGACACCAAGAATTGCTAATAGATTATTAAAGCGTGTTCGTGATTTTTCTCTTGTTATGGGGGATGGTGTAATTACCGTTGATTTAACTAAATTAGCCTTAGAAAAATTGAAGGTAGATAATATGGGGTTAGATGAGACTGACTATAATTTACTTAAAACAATTGCCCTTAAATTTAATGGAGGTCCTGTTGGTATCGAATCTCTTGCTAGTATTATTGGTGAGGAAGTATCAACTATAGAAGATGTTTGTGAACCTTTCCTTTTACAAAGAGGATTATTAAAACGTACACCACGTGGTAGAATGCTTACTGATTTAGGATATAAACATCTAAATATTCATAGACAAGGAACTATTTTTGACTTAGAATCAGATACAAACGAGGAGTAAATATGAAATTAGAAGATTTTGATTATGAATTACCACAAGAATTAATTGCGCAAGTACCACTAGAGAAAAGAGATTCTTCTAAATTATTGGTATTGTATAAAGATACTGGCGAGATAGAGCATCGTCATTTTACAGATATCATAGATTACTTAAATGAAGGAGATACTTTAGTTATTAACGATACTAAAGTTATTCCGGCTCGATTAATTGGTGAAAAAGTTGACACTAATGCCGTAATAGAAATTCTCTTATTAAAAAATGTAGAAGGTAATATATGGGAATGTTTAACTAAACCTGCTAAAAGAGTAAAAGAAGGAACAATTATTTCTTTTGGCAATGGATTATTAAAAGCCAAATGTACAAAAGTTTTTGATGAAGGAATTAGATATATCGAATTAATCTATGATGGTATTTTATATGAAATACTTGATAAGTTGGGAACAATGCCACTTCCACCATACATTCATGAAAAGTTAAAAGATCAAAATAGATATCAAACCGTGTATGCTAAAGAGGTTGGTAGTGCTGCTGCTCCTACGGCAGGATTGCATTTTACTAATGAATTACTAGACAAGATAAAAGAAAAAGGTGTTAATATTGCTCCCGTAACTTTGCATGTTGGATTGGGAACATTTAGACCAGTTAATACCGAAAATGTTTTAGAACATAAAATGCATAGTGAATATTATTATCTAAGCCAAAACACTGTTGATGTCCTTAATAAGACTAAAGAAATGGGAAATAAAATAGTAGTAGTAGGAACAACTTCTGTTCGTGTTTTAGAAACGGTAATGACTAAATTTGGTGAACTAAAAGAATGTAGTGGATGGACGGATATATTTATTTATCCAGGATATCAATTTAAGATCGTCGATAATTTAATTACTAATTTCCATTTACCTAAATCAACATTAATAATGTTAATTAGTGCCCTTGCTGGAAGAGAAAAAGTGCTTAATGCCTATAATGAAGCTATAAAAGAGCAATATCGTTTTTTTAGCTTTGGCGACAGTATGTTAATCACTAATAAATATAAAAAAGACAAAGAATAAATATATATAAGCTTCATATAATTAACTGGTGAAGCTAATGAAGAAATTAATAATAGTAGTAATTATTTTTGTAGTTATTACTTTTTTTATTATGGATAATAAAAAAATAAATACTGAAAAAGAAGTACCTGTAGCTTTAAATGTGGCAAGTGAAAAAAGAGCAGTATTTATTTCTTACATTGAACTTCAAGAATATATAAAAGGAAAAAGTAAAGAAGAAAGTCAAAAAAATATTATTAAGATGTTAGACAATTTACAAAATAATAACTTTAATATGGTGTTGCTCCATGTTAGACCTTTTTCTGACGCTATATATTATTCCCAAATATTTCCCTCTAGTAATTACGTAGTCGCAAGTGAAGGAGTTCCATTGGAATATGATATTTTAGAGTATTTTATTGATGCTGCTCATCAACGAAATATCGAATTACATGCTTGGATAAATCCATATCGAATTAGAAGTAATACTGATACATCATCAATTGCAACTAGTAATCCTGCCTATAAATATTTAAATACTGAACATGTTAAAATAATTGAGGGGGTAGGTATTTATTATAATCCTTCTAGTAGTGTAGTAAGAGATTTAATCGTAGAGGGGGTTAAAGAAATAGTAAGTAATTATGATGTAGATGGTATACATTTTGATGATTATTTTTATCCTGATGATACAATCGATTTAGAAAATTATCAAGAATATATAAATAATGGCGGTACTCTTACTTTAAGTGATTATAGATTAAATAATACTAGTATGTTAATAAAGGATGTCTATCAATCTATAAAAAATATCAAAAAAGAGGTGCAATTTGGTATATCACCAGAAGGAAATATCAATAATAATTATGATAGTAATTACATTGATACAAAGAAATTATTAAGTGTAGAAGGTTATGTAGACTATATTATGCCCCAAATATATTTTGGATTTTTAAATGAAGTTATGCCTTTTATAGATACAGCTAATATGTGGAATTCCTTAATTAAAGTTAACAATATTAAAATAATTCCCGCTTTAGGAATATATAAATCAGGAACCATTGATAATTTTGCTAAAAGTGGAAGTAGTGAATGGATTGATAATAATGATATAATTACTAAACAAGTATTGATATCTAGGCGGTTAAATCATTATGGTGGGTTCTCAATATTTAGATATAGTTATATGTTTAATGATGATTACACTAAGAATAATCCTAATTTACAAAATGAATTTAAAACTTTACAAGAGATAATAAAATAAAGTATATTTTGACTCATTCAAAATATACTTTATTTTTTTAAGAAGAGTTCTTGGTTACAAAAATGTAAGGTTAAACGCTCTTTTGGTAGTGGTATAATATAGATGGTGAGATTACAATGCAAAAAATTATGATTATTGAAGATGACGAAATAATAACCCAAGAATTAAAAGATTTATTACAAAATAATGGATATTTAGCTATTACTTTAACTAATTTTAATAATGCTTTAGAGGAAATTTTAAAAGAAAAACCAGACTTAATCCTTTTAGATATTAATATTCCTTATATGAGTGGGGAATTATTGTTACAAAATTTAAGAAAAAAATCTAATGTTCCTGTTATCATGGTAACAAGTAATAATCAGGAAACAGTTGAAGCTTTATCTATCTCATATGGAGCTGATGACTATATAACAAAGCCTTATAATCCTAATATTTTACTTCTTAGAATAATGGCCGTTTTAAAGCGCAGTAATATGAATTCTAATAAGCTTATTTATCACGATTTAGAAATTAATTTAGGAAAAGGAATTATCAAAAAAGATGATAAAGAAATTATTTTAACAAAGAATGAAATGATTATTTTTTCTTATTTGTTAAATCATCAAAATAGAATAGTGACAAGGGATGAATTGATGACGGATTTGTGGAATAATGAAGAATTTATTAATGATAATGCTTTAACTGTTAATATTAGTAGATTAAGATCTAAGTTAAAAGAAATTGGCTATGATAATATTATTGAAACAAGGAAAAAAGTGGGGTATATTTTATCATGAAATTAAGTTTATATTTAAAAGACAAACGTTATATTGTTATCTTATCATTAATCAATTTTATTACTATAACTTTAATTCTTTTAGCATTTAAATTGAGTAAAGATGCCATAATTGTCATTGATGTAATTTTGGTTTTTAATTTTATTCTTATTTTAGGAATAGATTATTTCCGTAAGAAATTTTTTTATAATGATTTATTCAATAAGATTGAACAACTTGATAAAAGTTATTTAGTTTTAGAAATGATTAATAAACCTGATTTTTATGAAGGAAATATTTTATATCAAGCTTTATATGATATTAATAAGTCAATGATAGAAAACATCAAGATACACGAAGAACAAATGAAGGACTTTAAAGAATATATTGAGATGTGGATTCATGAGGTTAAAGTACCACTATCAAGTCTCATATTAACGTTTAATAATCATAAAAATATCTTTAATAATAAAACCAAAAGACAATTAAAAAGATTAGAAAATTATGTAGAACAAGTTTTATATTATGTGAGGGCAGAAAACGCTAACAAAGATTATTTTATTAAAGAAATAGATTTGTCTAAAGTAGTTAAAAATGTTGGTTTAAAGAATATGGATGATATACTAGACAATAAAGTAAGTTTTAAAGTAGAAAATATTAATTATAATGTTTTAACTGACTCTAAATGGTTAGAGTTTATCTTAGATCAAATTATAAATAATAGTATTAAATATAAACGAAATATTAGAAATTCTTATATTAAAGTTTACGCTTTGGAAAGTGAAGATAAAATATCTTTAAATATTTTAGATAATGGTATAGGAATTCCTCAAAGTGATATTAATCAAGTATTTGATAAGACTTTTACGGGAACAAATGGCAGAAATAATAATGCTTCTACGGGGATGGGTTTGTATATTGCGAAGAATTTATGTAAAAAATTAGGTCATAAAATAGATATTGAGTCTAAGGAAAATGAGTATACGCAAGTAACAATTACTTTTGCTAAAAATAAATATTTTAATGTTTTAAAGTAAGCTTACAAATATGTAAGAATTTTGTAATAGAGAACGAACGATTTTTTGATAGTTTCGATTTATAGTTATTAGTGAAAGGAGAATTTATATGGAAAATATTTTAAAAGTAGAGAGAATTGAAAAATATTATGGAAATCGTTCGTCTTTAACTAAAGCAATTGATGATATATCATTTGAGGTTGCTAAGGGTGAGTTTGTTGCCATAATGGGAGCATCAGGAAGTGGTAAAACAACTCTTTTAAATGTTATATCAACGATTGATCGGGTTACGTCTGGTCACATTTATGTTACAGGAGTAGATATTACAAAGTTAAAAGGAAATCAATTAAATAAGTTTAGAAGAGAAGAGTTGGGTTTTATTTTTCAAGATTTTAACTTGTTAGATACTTTAACAGCTTATGAAAATATTGCTCTAGCTTTATCTATTCAAAATGTAGATGCTAGTAAAATAGAAGAAGAAGTTAATAAGGTAGCTCTTGCTCTTGATATTAAAGCGGTATTAAACAAATATCCTTATCAAATGAGTGGTGGTCAAAAACAAAGGGTAGCCTCTGCTAGAGCTATAATTACTAATCCTAAAATGATTTTGGCCGATGAACCGACCGGAGCTTTAGATTCTAAATCATCTAAAATGTTATTAGAGAAATTAGAATCATTAAATAAAGAATTATTAGCAACAATCCTCATGGTAACTCATGATGCCTTTACTGCTTCATATGCTTCGAGAGTTATTTTTATTAAAGATGGTAAAGTTTTTAAAGAGCTTCACAAAGGGAATGATTCTAGAAAAGAATTTTTTGATAAAATTATTGATGTTGTCACATTGCTTGGTGGTGATTTGAATGATGCTTTGTAGTTTATCTCTAAAAAATATCAAAAAAAGCATCAAAGATTATGCTATTTACTTTTTTACTTTAATTTTGGGAGTAGCTATCTTTTATGTGTTCAATGCCTTAGAGAGTCAAACAGTAATGATGCAAGTATCATCATCGACCCAAGAATTAATTGATCTTATGATGACAATGCTTTCTAGTGTTAGTGTTTTTGTATCTTTTATACTGGGTTTCTTGATAATTTATGCTTCTAGGTTCCTAATAAAAAGAAGAAATAAAGAGTTTGGCATATATTTGACATTAGGTATGAGTAAAAGAAAAATATCCATGATTTTATTCTTTGAAACCTTATTTATAGGTATATTATCCCTTGTAGTTGGACTTGGTATTGGGGTTATCTTATCTCAGTTTATGAGCTTAGTAGTTGCTAATATGTTTGAAGCTAATCTCACTAAATTTGCTTTTGTTTTCTCTAAACAGGCTTGTATCAAAACAATAATTTATTTTAGCATTATGTATTTATTTGTTATGATATTTAATACTTTTAGTGTTAGCAAATGTAAATTAATTGATTTATTATATGGATCTAAAAAAAGTGAAGCAATAAAATTAAAAAATCCTCTTCTTTGTATCATCGTTTTTATTGGAGCAGTAATTATTTTAGGTAGAGCTTATTATATAGTGACTAATGAATTTACTACCTTACAAGAAGTTCAAGATATTATAAAGCCTATTATAATGGGAGTATTATCAACCTTTTTAATTTTTTGGTCTTTATCAGGACTTTTACTAAGAGTGTGTAAAAGTATTAAAAGTTATTATTATAAGGGATTAAATAGTTTTACTTTAAGACAGTTTTCAAGTAAAATAAATACTACTGTTGTTTCAACAACGGTTATATGTTTGATGTTATTCATAACTATTTGTTTATTATCATCATGTCTTACTATGAAAAATTCTATGAACGCGAATATTAAAGAGCTAGCTCCAGCTGATGTTATGTTTACAGTTAATATGAATATGGATAAATATCATGATAATTATCGACATTATGGATATAATGATTCGCAAATTCAAAACTCCCACTATACATCCAAAGAAATGTTTGAACTGTTTGATTTTGATATTACCTCTTATCTTAAAGATTATATAGAAGTAAATACCTATGCAACACCAGATTTAACTATGAATCACACCTTAGGATCAAAATTAGATAGTGTTAGAACAAATTTCCCTTTTTTGAATTATGATACAATGGAATCCATTATGAAAATTAGTGATTATAATAAAGTAGCAAAATTTTATGGGACAGAGGAATATTCTTTAAATAGTGATGAATATATGATTATTGCTGACTTTAAATCAATGGTTAATATTAGAAATATTGCTCTTGAAAATGGTGAGGTAATTAATTTATTTGGACACACTCTAAAACCTAAATATGAAGAATGTCAAGATGGATTTTTAGAAATGTCTAGTAACCATATTAATAGTGGTATCATTTTAGTAGCTGATGATATTGTCAATGAAGAATATTTAGTACAAAATTATTTGATAGGTAATTATAAAACTTCTAATAAAGAAGAAATAATGAAAATAGAAAATAATATTAATGCATTAGGTAAAGAAGAAAAAGCCAATATTTATTTACTTCCAAGTGGTTCAACTAAACTTTCGATTAAAGAAGCAACAACAGGATTATCGGCAATGGTTACATTCATTGGGCTTTATTTAGGAGTAATTTTCTTAATTAGCAGTACAGCCATTTTAGGTTTAAAAGAATTATCTGAAAGTAGTGATAATAAAGAGAGATTTATTATTTTAAGAAAAATTGGTACTGATGAAAAAATGATTAATAGAGCTTTATTTAGGCAGATTGCTATCTTCTTTATGTTACCTTTATTACTTGCTATAATTCATTCCGTATTTGGTCTAATGTTTGCCATGGATATTTTAGAAGTATTCGGAAATGAGCAATTATTACCTTCAATTATAATGACAGCAATCTTTATTGTATTTATATATGGTGGTTACTTCTTAATTACATATTATTCAAGTAAAAATATTATTAAAGAGAAATACTAAAAAGACTATAAAGTATCTTATCACTAAGATTATTACTTTATAGTTTTTTAATATATATTTATTGATTAAAAAGTATATGTTATATATAATTATAATTGTAATTATAGAGGTGTTATCGTATGAAAAAAATAAAAAAAACTTGGCAAATGTTAAAATGTAATATGAAATCTTTAATAGTATTTGAATTACTATTTAAATTATTATCTTTTTTGATATTTACACCATTATTTATTAATTTATTTAATTTAATAATGAAAGTAACAGGTTATAAGTATTTGACACTAGAGAATATAGTAAAATTTCTTTTAAACCCAATAACTTTAGTTCTTATATTAATACTTATATTATTTATGATGGTTTATTCTATGTTTGATATTACTACTATTATAATAATATTAGATAAGAGTTATCATAATGAAAAAGTAAAAGTTGTCGATGCGATTAGAATTTCTATTGATAAATGTAAAAGTCTATTTCATATAAAAAATATTCTATTGGCTGTTTTAGTCTTATTTATAATTCCTTTTTTGCATATTGGTGTTACTTCCAGTTTTATTACAACCATAAAGATTCCGGAATTTATCTATGATTTTATTATTAAAAACAAATTTTTATTAACGTTATTTTCTGTGGCAGTAGTTTTGTTAGTTTTCTTACTATTAAAATGGATGTATGCTTTTCATTATGTTATTTTAGAAAATTTAAGCTTTAAAGAAGCAAGAAGAAAAAGTAAAGAATTAAGTCGTAAAAATCATATAAAAGATTTAATTACTTTGACAATAATGCAAGCTTTATCATCATTTGTGTATTTCCTTTTTGTGGCGTTAGGAATTTTCTTAATATTTATCTTTAATAAATTGTTTGGTCAAATTACTATTTTAAATAGTGTATTGACTACTGTTGTTTGGTTATTTATAGCTTTTAGTTTTATTTGCTATACACTTTTAGCTACACCTATTAGTTATGCTACTATAAGTTCCCTTTATTATTTACATAAAATTAAACATAAAGAGAAAGCAGTACCAATTCAAATAAGTGTAACTAATACTAATTTAAAGATGAATAAAAATTTAAAAAGGGTTGGTATCGTTTTAGGTTTAATTGCTTTAGTAATTGGATCGATGTTTACATATGGATTATATAAAGGTAAATATAATTTAAATATTGAATATATAAGAACACTAGAAGTTACTGCCCATCGTGGAGCTTCAATCGCATATCCTGAAAATACGATGGAAGCTTTTATGGGAGCTAAAGAACTAGGGGCTGCATGGATTGAATTAGATGTTCAACAAACGAAAGATGGCAAAATAATTGTTATACATGATTCTAATTTAAGAAGAACAACAGGGTTAAATAAAAACACTTGGGATGTTACTTATGATGAAATAAAAGATTTAGATGCTGGAAGCTTTTTAGATAAAAAGTTTAAAGACGCCCGTATTCCTCTTCTTGATGATGTTATCGTATGGGCAAAAGAAAATAATATGAAATTAAATATAGAGTTAAAACCAACAGGTAAAGAAAAGGATTTTGAAAAGAGTGTAGTAGATATTATTTTAGAAAATGATTATACTAGTAATTGTGTTATAACTTCCCAAACATATAGTAGCTTAGAAAAAGTCAAGGAGTATAATAAAAACATGGAAACGGTGTATGTTATGAGTCTTGCTTATGGTAATATTACAAGCTTAAAAGATGCTGATAATTTTAGTGTTGAAGCATCTAATGTCACAGAATCGTTAGTAAGAGAAGTTCATAATGAAGGTAAAGAGTTATATGCATGGACGGTTAATACGAAAGATAATATAAATAAAATGATTAATTTAAAAGTTGATAACATTATTACTGATAATATTACTCTTGCTATAGATACTATTTATTCTAGTAAAACAAGTAATATAATTAATGAATATATAAATTTTGTTAATAATATTTTCTAAGAGATTTTCTAAATGGAGGATACATTATGAATAAAGTAATATTAAAAATAGATGGAATGAGTTGTAGTGGTTGTTCTAATGGACTTGAAAAATACCTAAATAAACAAGAGGGTATTGAAAGTGCCAGTGTCAATTTGGTTTTAGCTCAAGCAATGATTACTTATAATGACAATTTAACGATAAAAGATCTAGAAAGATTCGTCATGGAAGCTGGATTTCAAAGCTTAGGTGTCTTTGATGAAAAAGAACTAAATACAAAAGATTATAGTAAAATTAGTTTAACTATTTTTGCTATTCTTGCTATTGCTATTATGTATATATCAATGGGACATATGATTAATTTACCCATAATCCCATTTCTTGATATGAGTAAATATCCTCTTAATTATTCTTTAACTTTATTAATTATAGTTATTCCTTTTTTAATATATGGAAGAGATATTTTTAAAAGTGGTATTAAAAACATTATTCATAGAAGTCCTAATATGGATACCTTGGTAACTATTGGAGTATTTACTAGTTTAATATATAGCTTGTTTAGTATGTTAATGATATTAAAAGGCAATTATAGTTACGTCGAAAATTTATATTTCGAATCATGTGCTATTATTATTTTCTTTATTAAATTAGGACGATTTATTGATAAAAAAAGTAAAGCTAAAACAACGGAAGCTATTAAAGATTTAGTTCAAATTACTCCTAGTAAAGCATTATTAAAAATAGGGGATAATGAAAAAGAAGTAACTATTGATGAGATAAAAAAAGGAGATATTTTAATTTGTAAACCAGGAATGAAAGTAGCTGTTGATGGAGTTATTGTAAAAGGTGATTCGCATTTAGATGAATCTTTTATTACTGGTGAATCTTTACCAAGTAAGAAAAAAGTCAATGATGAAGTAGTAGCAGGAAGTATTAATTTAGATGGTTATATTCTTTATAAAGCGGAAAAGATAGGTAAGGATTCTACTATATCGGAAATAGTTAAATTAGTAGTAGAAGCAACTAATACGAAATCGCCAATTCAAAAGATGGCCGATAAAGTATCAGGTTATTTTGTACCTACTATTGTCTTTATTGCAGTTGCTACTTTTTTAGGATATTTAATTTTTGCATTTCCTTTAAGTGAAGCTTTAACATCATTTGTAACGGTCCTTGTAGTAGCGTGTCCTTGTGCTTTAGGTCTTGCTACGCCTCTTGCTGTTGTTGTCAGTATGGGCATTACTGCTAAAGAAGGCATCTTAATTAAATCAAGCGAGATATTAGAAAATGCACATAAAATTGATATGGTAGTTTTTGATAAAACAGGAACTCTAACTTATGGTAATTTAAAAATATCCAAAATATATAATTTTAGTAAAAAAAGTGATGAAGAATTAATAAGAATAGTAACAAGTATTGAACAAAATTCTACTCATCCAATCGCTAAAGCCTTTATTAATTATGCTAACGATAAAAAGATATCATTATTTAATGCTTCAGATTTTGAAGATATTACAGGTATAGGTTTAAAAGCTTTAATTAATAAAAAAGAAGTGCATGTTGGTAACAATAAATTATTTAAAAAATTAAAAATAGAAAATAGTTATCAAAAAGAAGAAGAAGAGTTATCAAGCCTTGCTAATAGTATTGTTTATGTGATAGAAAATAAAAAAGTAATCGGACTAATAGGTATTAAAGATATAGTAAGAGATAATGCTAAAAGTGTTATAAATAAGTTAAATAAAGAAGGAATATCAACCGTTATGTTAACAGGTGACAATCAAAAAACAGCTAATATAGTAGCAAAGGAGATAGGTATTCAAAAAGTAATGGCCGATATGTTACCTAAAGATAAAACTAATGCTATAAATGAACTTATTAAAGAAGGACACAGTGTCATGATGGTAGGTGACGGAGTAAATGATGCTCCAAGTTTAGCTGTAGCCAATGTAGGAGTAAGTATCGGAAGCGGTACAGATATTGCTACTAATTCAGCAAATGTTATATTGATTAATGATAATTTAGATAAAATTTTATCACTAATAGATATTAGTAAAAGAACTTTAATAAAAATAAAACAAAATTTATTTTGGGCTTTCTTTTATAATATCTGTATGATACCAATTGCTATAGGTTTATTAAAACCATTTAATATTAGTATGAATCCGATGTTAGCATCTCTTGCTATGACATTTAGTAGCCTAACAGTTGTATTTAATTCCTTACGTTTAAAAAGGAAAAATTAAAAATAAAAATATCTGATACAAATCAGGTATTTTTCTTCGACAAATTATGAATAAATATTTGTTATATTTAAATTAATTTCACTAATATTTCAAAAAAGTATTATAATATATAGATAGTTTAATTTAGGAGGTTTTTATGGCATATATAGAGTTTAAAAATGTTAGTAAAATATATAAGACCGGTGAAATTGAAGTAAGAGCCTTAGATAAAGTTTCTTTTGAAATTGATAAAGGAGAATTAGTTGTTATTTTAGGTCCATCTGGTGCTGGTAAAACGACTTGCTTAAATGTTTTAGGAGGAATGGATACCGTTTCATCTGGGCATATAACGGTTGATGGTATAGATATTGAAAAATTAAAGGGAAGAGCTTTAACTAAATACCGTCGTCATGATATTGGTTTCGTTTTTCAATTTTATAATTTAATTCAAAACTTAACAGCAACGGAAAATGTTGAATTAGCTGTACAACTTTGTTATGACCATTTAGATCCTAAAGATATATTGGAAAAAGTAGGTCTTAAAAAAAGATTAAAAAATTTTCCATCACAATTATCAGGAGGAGAACAACAACGTGTTTCCATTGCTAGAGCTATTGCCAAAAATCCTAAATTACTTTTATGTGATGAACCGACAGGAGCTTTGGATTATAAAACAGGAAAACAAATTTTAAAATTGCTTGAAGATGTTTGTCGTAATGAAAAAATGACAGTAGTAATTATTACTCATAATAGTGTCATTGCCGATATGGCTGATAAAGTAATTAAGTTTAATAGTGGAAAGGTACAAGACATCATTATTAATAAACATCCTAAATCCATAGAGGAAATAGAGTGGTAGTTATGAAAAATAAGTTATTAATAAGTAGTGTAAGAAAAATTTGGTCTTCCAAAAGAAAATTTTTATCACTTTTATGTCTAGCTCTTTTAGGAGTAGGTTTCTTTGCAGGAATAAAAGCCACTAGTCCTGATATGAATTATACCTTAGATAAATATTTAGATGATCAACAAGTATATGATATAGAGATTATTTCTACCTTAGGATTAACTGAGAATGACATAGATGAACTTAAAGACTTAAATGTTGCTCAAAAAATCATTGGTAGTAAATATAGCGATGAAGTAATTAATCTTGGTAATACTCAGAAAACCTTAAGAATAATATCTCTTACAGAAATCAATAAAACCATTTTAAAAGAAGGAAGAATGCCTACTAAAGATAATGAAATTGTAGTGGAACAGTCTTTACTTAAACAAAACGATTTAGATATTGGAGATACTCTTCAAATTAATAGTAAAAACTTAACAAATACTTCTTTTAAAATAGTAGGGATAGTAGAAAGTCCATTATACTTTACTAGTTCAAGAGGTACTACTAACGTTGGAACAGGTGAATTGAACTATTATTCCTATGTTTCAGAAAAGGCCTTTAATACTAATTACTATACCAATATATATATGATACTTAATGATACAGTTAATTTAATGACTGATAGCAAAGAATACAAAGATAAAGTTAAAAATGGTATCAAGAAAATAGAAGAGATTAAAACGGATAGAGAAAGTGAGCGTTTTAATAACTTATATGGCAATGAAATAAAAAAATTACAAAGTATGGGTATAAGTGTCAATTTAGATAATTTTCCTAAAGCCACTTGGTACTTATTGGATAGAAGTGATAATCAAAGCTATACCACTTTTACTGACTCCATTACTAGTATCAAACAAATAGGAACAGTTTTCCCTTTAATATTTTATGTTGTTGCTATTTTAATTAGTTTAATATCAATGTCTAGAATGGTCGAAGAAGAACGTTGTGAAGTGGGTACTTTAAAAGGCTTAGGGTTCTCTAATTACCATATATATTTAAAAAACATAATCTATTCTTTTCTAGCAACAACTATTGGTGGAATAATAGGAATGATTATCGGATTTAACTTAATTCCTAATGTCATCTGGAATATTTATACGTCACTATTTAACATACCTTCTTTCGTATCTAAATTTAATTTCTATTATGGATTTATTGGTTTATTAATTGCTATAATTTGCATATGTGGTTCATCTATCATAACTACTTATAATATTTTAAGAGAAAAACCTAGTCAATTAATGCGCCCTAAAGCTCCTAAAGTAGGAAAGAAAATATTCTTAGAGAAATTTAAATTTTGGGATAAATTAAGTTTTTCTAACAAAATAACTATTCGTAATATTTCTAGATATAAAAAAAGAATTATTATCACGATTATAGGACTTGCAGGTTCTACTAGTTTAATGTTAGTGGGATTTGGTCTAAAAGATTCGATAACGGATATAGTTGATTTTAATTATAATAATGTCTTTATCTATGATAGTATGATTTATTTAAATGACAATAATACCAATAACATTATTAATTTGTTAGATAGTAATTCTCAAATTATTAGTAAAGTTGAGGCAAGATATGAAACAGTTAATTTATATAATGATGATAAAGATAGTATAGAAGTTAGCCTAATTGTACCTAAAGATAAAGATAAATTGGGTCAAGTAATAAAACTTAATGATATTAATAATAAAAAGCAAGAAATTACTATTACTGATAATAAAGCGGTTTTAAGTGAGAAATTAGCTAAACTTTTAAACGTCAAAGTAAACGATAAAGTATCTTTCTTAATTAATGATGAATATGTTGAGATAGAAGTAGGTTATATTGTTGAAAATTATATAAGAGATTATGTTTATCTTTCTTTAGATACTTATAATAAGTTGTTTGGTGACTATAGTACCAATGTTATTTTCACCAAAAATACTAGTGATTACGATAATACTTTTGATGAAAAAATAATGGAAAATACTAGTGTTAGTAACATTATTAAAACGATTGATACTTCTAAATTAATAAGTGATATTTTATCATCGTTAAATTCTGTAGTTTTAATTTTAATAGTATCATCTGCTATGTTAGCCTTTGTTATTTTATACAATCTTTCTTCCATAAATATTAGTGAACGAAAAAGAGAAATATCAACTTTAAAAGTATTAGGATTTTATGATGAAGAAGTAGATAGATATATTACTAATGAAAACTACTTTATAACAGTTGTAGGAATAGCTATTGGATTAGTAATAGGGCTTTATTTATGTCATTATGTTATATCTACTTGTGAGATGAAATATGTTATGTTTGTTAGACATATAAAACCATTAAGTTATATTATAACTGCTATTATTTCTACTATTTTTACTATCATTGTAAGTAGAATAACTCATTATAATTTAAGAAAAATTGATATGGTAGAATCATTAAAAAATAATGAATAAAATATGAGGAGATGATAAATATGTTAGAAGATAAAGTTGCTATCATTACTGGAGGTACAAGGGGTATAGGATTAGAAATAGTGCGTTTATTTAAAAAGAATAAAGCTGAAGTAGTTTTATTTGGCTCTAAGAAAGAAACAGTCGATAATGCCATTGATGCATTAAAAAAAGAAGGACTAATTGTTAGGGGATATTATCCTAATCTTAATAACCCTAATGAAGTAGAACAAGTAATGAAAGAAATTAATGATAAATATGGTCATATTGATATATTAGTTAATAATGCAGGAGTGTCTAGTCATAAAAAAATAGAAGATACTACTTATGAAGATTTTACCAATATAATAAATATAAATGTTAATGCCATATTTAATGTATCAAAAAGTGTTATTCCTTATATGAAAAAGCGAAATAGTGGTGTTATTTTAAATACTAGTTCCATGGTTAGTATTACTGGTCAACCAAGTGGCATAGGATATCCTACTAGTAAGACCGCAGTTAATGGATTTACCTTATCTCTTGCTAGAGAATTAGCACCTTTTAATATAAGGGTCAATGCTGTAGCACCTGGAATTATTGATACTGATATGGTATCTAATTTATCAAAGGAAATGATCGAACCTTTAATTAAAACTATTCCTTTAGGAAGAATTGGCAAGACACTTGATATTGCTAATGCATTTCTATTTTTAGCAAGTGATATGGCTAGTTATATTACAGGAGTAATTTTATCAGTAGATGGTTTAGCAAGAAATTAATATGGTAATAAGATAATATTTAAGGTATAATAAAAGTGTAAAGGAGAATATATATGGAAAAAGCAAAAGTTTATTTTACTAGAGAAATAACTAGTGAAAATATAATTAAATTATACAAGATGCTTAATGTTGATTTAAAAGGTAAAGTTGCAGTTAAAGTACATTCAGGTGAAAGAGGTAATCAAAATTATTTAAAACCTGAATTCCTAAAACCTATGGTAGAATATGTTCATGGTACAGTTGTAGAATGTAATACGGCATATGATGGAGCAAGAGATACAACTGAAAAACATATAGAACTAATGAAAGAACATGAATGGAGTAAATATTTTGATGTTGATATACTAGATAGTGAAGGAGACTTAGTATTAGATGTTCCTAATGGTAAAGTAATCAAAAAGAATTACGTTGGAAATCATTTAAAAAATTATGATTCAATGTTAGTATTATCACATTTTAAAGGTCATCCAATGGGAGGATATGGTGGAGCATTAAAACAATTATCTATTGGTATTGCATCAAGTAAAGGAAAAAGATACATTCATTGTACTGGTACAGAGAATGCTAGTTATGAAGATATGTTTCATGCTGATCAAGATAAATTCTTAGAAGCAATGGCTGATGCTAGTAAATCCGTAGTTGACTTTTTTAAAGGAAACATTGCTTATATCAATGTAATGTGCAATATGTCTGTTGATTGTGATTGTTGTAATGTAGCTGAAGATCCCTGTATGAAAGATATTGGCATTCTTGCATCAGTTGATCCAGTAGCAATTGATCAAGCTTGTATAGATTTAGTAAAAAAATCAAATGATCCAGGTCGTGATCATCTGTTAGAAAGAATTAATTCTCGTCATGGTATTCATACAATAGAAAGTGCTAACGATTTAGGAGTTGGTAGTAGAGAGTATGAATTAATTGAAATATAACTTATAAAACTTTTGACATTTAAAGAGTAATTTTACTCTTTTTTATCTTTTTATCTTGCAAAAACCCTAGGGGGGGG
>CANQDV010000021.1 GCA_947593955.1 uncultured Bacilli bacterium
TTTACGAAAATAGAAGAAGTAGAAAGAAAAGGAAATGTGACAGAATTAAGTACTCCAACTGTAAATGGAACAAATGCCACTTTTAGTGTCGATTTTAAAGTACCAGGAGATTATATAATATACAGAATAACAGTAGAGAACAAAGGAACGATAAATGGAATAATAAAAGAAATAAAGGGAAGTGAACAAGGAAGCGATGCGATTAAGTTTGACATAGAAGGAATAAAAGAAGGAGATAAATTGCCAAGTAAAGGGAGTACCACTTTTGATATCACTATAAGTTATGATAGTAATACTAGTGGACAACCTAATTTAACAGATAATAAATTAAGTATTGGAATAAATTATATACAAGATACAGGAAGTAATGTACCAAGTAATAATTTAGATATAGTACCGACAAGGTTATCACAAAAGATACTTTATGATAATGAAGAAAAACCAGATACCAATATAGACTTTAGTAAGATAAGTAGTGATAGTAATGGGAAAGGGTTATATTATACGAGTAAGAATACAGAAGATAATAAAGTAACTTATTATTTTAGAGGAGATGTAAATAATAATTATGTATCTTTTGGAGAATACTACTGGCGTATCATAAGAATTAATGAGGATGGATCTATAAGACTTATATATCAAGGAACTAAAGCTACTGATACAGGAGAAAATGCTCTGATAGGAACAAGTTCATTTAATTATATAAGTACGGACGCTGCTTTTGCTGGTTATAAGCATGGTAGGCCAACTAAAGATAGCTGGGATTGGCATGGATGGTCAACTTCCTATGAACAAGCCCATGCCAATGAAGTAGACTCAGATATAAAAATTAAATTGGAAAATTGGTATGAAGAACATTTAGTAAAATATGATTCATATATAGCAGATACTGGTTTTTGTAACGATCGAACTATATCTAGCGGACCAGGATTTGGAACGGATGTTACTATGTTTGGATCAATGAACAGGCTTGCAAATGAAATGCCACAGTTTGCATGTCCAAATGCAACACATGATTTATTTACCGTAAGTAATGAAAAAGGGAATAGTGCCTCTGAAAAAAAGATAGGCTTAATAACAGTAGATGAAGCTGTATATGCAGGAGGAGCCTCTACTGATGCAAATTTTAATTATTATTTACGTACAGGAGTAGATTATTGGACAATGAGCCCATTACTAGTGGGAGGTGGCGATGAAAAGGTGCATGTTTTGGTAGTTATGATGAATGGAATGCTGGTTCAGAGTTGGTCGGAGAGTGATTCAGATGTCGCCGGTGTTCGTCCTGTCATTAATCTTAATCCTAATGTAGAAATAACTTCTACTGAACAAAATGGAACCCTTAACAAACCTTATATTATCAAAATAAATTAATTTGTAAATATTTGTACATTTCAAGCAAATGTATACTTTTTTATCATTTTTACTGTATACTTATAGTGGAGATGAATATATGAGAAAGTTAAATGAATTATACGATGGATATCCCGATATTGACATAAAAGGTATTAAAATAAATTCCAAAGAAGTTGAACCAGGCGATATTTTCGTATGTACAATGGGTGTTACTGTTGACCGTCATGATTATATTGATGAAGCCATTGCTAATGGTGCTTCGTTTTTAGTAGTAAAAAAAGATGGAAATTATAAAGTCCCATTTATTAAAGTTAATGATCCTAATGCCGAATTATCAAGATTATCAAAGAAATTTTATGAAAATCCTGATGAAAAATTAAAATTAATTGGTATAACAGGTACTGACGGCAAAACAACAACAGCCATGATTATTAGAGATTTATTAGGTTATGATACATGTGGTTATATAGGTACTAATGGAATTAAGGGTAAAAAAGTAGATGATGTCGTAACTAATACTACTCCGGACTGTCATGTTTTATATAAAATATTAGATTCTTTTGTAAAAGAAGATTTAAAATATGTTAGTATGGAAACATCCAGTGAAGCTTTTTTCAGAAATAGATTATCATCATTTCAATTCGAAGTAGGAATTTTAACTAATATTACGGGCGATCACTTAAATATTCATAAAACTTTTGAAAACTATCTTGATAGTAAAAAACAATTGTTTAGACAAATAAAAAGTGATGGATATGCAATATTAAATATGGATGATAAATATTATGAAGAATTTGCAAGTATTCATCATAAAGTCTTAACATATGGTAAAAATGAAAATGCTAATCTTTATATAAAAAGTTTTATAGAGCATTCGGATAATACCGAAATAGTATTTAGATATCAAAATTGCGATTATAATGTAACAAGTCCTTTAGTGGGAGAATTTAACGTATATAATTTAGCTAGTGCTATACTGGGATTAATCGCTTTAGGACTAGCTATTACTGACATTATTGATAGAATAAAAAATATCAAAGTACCTAGTGGAAGATGTGAAATATTAGATTTTAAGACACCATATAAAATCGTTTTAGATTATGCTCATACAGTAAATGGTCTATCATCAATTTTAGAATATTTAAATAAAATTAAGAAAACAAGAATAATTACAGTAGTTGGAAGTGCTGGCGGTAGGGAAAAAGAAAAAAGATCTAAAATGGGAAAAGTTGTCTTAGAAAAATCGGATTTAGTTATTTTTACTACTGATGATCCGAGATATGAAAATCCTAAAGATATTATTAATGAAATGATAGGAGATAATCAAGGTAATTATATAATAATTATCGATAGAAAAATAGCTATTGAGCATGCATTAAAATTAGCTAATCCTGATGATATTATATTGGTTGCTGGTAAAGGTAGAGATAACTATATGGCTATTGAAGATAAGCATATTCCATATTGCGATTATGATGTAATCAAGAATTATTTTGATAAAAAAAATAAATGATAACAAGTTTAGACTCTTGTTATCATAAATTGCGATAATAATTCTTCATCTTTAATTTTACAGTTAGCAGGACTAGTAGAAGGCAAATAAATGCTTTCTACTTTTGTTTTGGGATAACAATATTTTTGATATAGTGAAGTAGCTGTTTTCCCTAAAGTAAATATTTTGGTAACTTTAGAATTATTTAAAATAATATTTATGTCGTTAGCAATAACATTTTTAATAGAACTATCACTTGATTTATGTATTTTGCATGAAGCAATAACATCCCATAAAGCAATATGATGTCTATATAAAAAAGCTTTTTTTTCTTCTATCGATTTAGGAATTTCATCATCATATACTTTGGCTATTGTTTGCCAAAATCTATTTTTAGGGTGTCCATAATAAAATCCTTCTTCTCTAGATTTTAGTGATGGAATACTTCCTAAAATGAGGATAGTTGAATTTTTATCATAAACAGGTTCGAATTCATGAAATACTATTTCTTGCACTTATATCACCATAAATATTATACAACAATAATATCAAAATGTTTTTTTCTTTCTAATTATATATGTTATAATTGAAATGGTGATATTATGAATAAACAACTAATTAGAAATTTCAGCATTATTGCTCATATAGATCATGGTAAAAGTACTTTAGCCGATAGAATCCTAGAAGCTACTAACGCTGTATCTAAAAGAGAAGCTAAAACCCAAATGCTTGACAGCATGGATATTGAGCGTGAAAGAGGAATTACTATTAAATTAAATACGGCTAGCTTAAGATATAATTATAATGGACAAGTGTATGATTTAAATTTAATCGATACGCCAGGACATGTCGATTTTACATATGAAGTATCACGTAGTCTTGCTGCTTGTGAAGGGGCATTATTAGTAGTCGATGCCGCTCAAGGAATTGAAGCTCAAACTTTAGCTAATCTTTATTTAGCTATGGAAAATAATTTAGTTATCATTCCTGTTATTAACAAAATTGATTTACCTAATGCGGATATTCCTAAAGTAAAAAAAGAACTTATGGATTTAATTGGTTTTGACGAAGATGAGATAATTTTAACTAGTGCCAAAACAGGTGAAGGAATAGATCAATTGTTACAAGCTATTGTTGAAAGAATTCCTAGTCCATTAGGTGATGAAAATAAACCACTGCAAGGATTAATATTCGATAGTATTTTTGATTCATATCGTGGGGTTGTCATATCCGTTCGAATTATAAATGGGAAAGTAAGAGTTGGAGAGTCCATAAAAATGATGGAGACTAATGCTGTTTATGAAGTGACGGATATTACTATTAATACACCTAAAGAAGTCAAAAAAGAAGAGTTAATAGTAGGGGAAGTAGGATTTATTTCGGCCAGCATTAAAAGTATATCTGATGTTAAAGTTGGAGATACAATTACTTTAGCCAATAATCCTTCTAAGGAGAAATTACCTGGTTATAAACCTATGAAATCAATGGTTTTCTGTGGTATATATCCCATAGAAACTTCCCGTTTTGAAGATTTAAGAGAGGCTTTAGGAAAACTTAAATTAAATGATGCTTCTCTTGTGTTTGAACCTGAAACATCAAATGCTTTAGGATTTGGATTTCGTTGTGGTTTTTTAGGACTTCTTCACATGGAAATAATTAAAGAACGTATTACTCGTGAATTTAATATTGATCTTATTACTACCGCTCCATCAGTAGTATACGAAGTGGTATTAACCAATAAAGAAATATTAATGGTAGATGCTCCTAATAAATTACCAGATAAAAGTAAGATATTAGAAATAAGAGAACCATATATTAAAACGAATATTTTTACACCAAGTGAGTACATTGGACCAATTATGGAACTTTGTCAAGATAAAAGAGGTATTTATATTAATATGGATTATATCAATCCAACTCGTGTAAATATTCATTATGAATTGCCTTTAGCAGAAATAGTATACGACTTTTTTGATAAGTTAAAATCATATACTAAAGGTTATGCTTCTTTTGATTATGAAATAATTGGATATAAGGCAAGTGATTTGGTAAAAATGGATATTTTATTAAATGGTGATACCATTGATGCCTTAAGTGTTATTGTTCATAAAGATTTTGCTTATCAAAGAGGTAAAGCAGTAGTCGAAAAATTAAAAGAGGTCATTCCAAGACAGATGTTTGAAGTTCCAATTCAAGCTTCTCTTGGTAATCATGTCATAGCTAGAAGTACGGTTAAGGCTTTAAGAAAAGATGTTTTGGCTAAATGTTATGGTGGAGATGTAACAAGGAAACGTAAACTTTTAGAAAAACAAAAAGAAGGTAAAAAAAGAATGAAACAAATAGGAAGTGTCGAACTTCCTCAAGAAGCATTTATGAGTGTATTAAGTATGGATGAAAGTAAATAGGAGGTTAATATGGCACGTACTGTAAAAGATGATGATGAAAGAGAAAGAAGAGTAATATTAGTCGGAGAATTATTTGATGAAACAGGATTATCTACGAGAAAATTAGCTGTATTAATTAGTAACAATTATTTCCCTATAAGTAATTGTACTGTTAGTGATTATTTACAGAGATATTGCAAGATGCGTCCTCAGGAAATGGAGAAAATTAGGGAAAAAGTTCATAATAATACTAGTGAAAGTATTGAAGAAGAAAGAGTAAGAACCAGAGTAGAGCAAAATATTAAACTTTTTGTTGGTAATTTTACTATAGATGAGATTGCTAAAAGTACAAATGAAAGCTTTTGGACTGTGTATCGTGATCTAACAGTTAGAGCAAAATCCATTAATAAAGATTATTATGAGACAGTTATAAAACCAAAATTACTTGAACATGCCAAAGAAAATATTAATCATGGGAAAAATGTATAGTATGATAAATAATGATGAAATAAAAGCCATTTATATACATATACCTTTTTGTAAAAATATTTGTTCTTACTGTGATTTTTGTAAAATGTATTATAATAAAAATTTAGTAAATAAATATTTAAGTGAATTAGAAGCGGAAATAAAAAACAATTATCATAAGGACAAAATAAAAACTATTTATATAGGGGGAGGAAGTCCATCATCTTTAGATATAAATGAATTAAATAAACTTTTTAATATTATATCTTTATTTGATACTTCAAATTTGAAAGAATTTACTTTTGAAATGAATATCTGTGATATAGAAGAGAATAAATTATTATTATTAAAAAATAATAAAGTTAACAGAGTAAGTATTGGTATAGAAACCATTAATAATAAGTTTTTATCTTTAATAGAAAGGTGTCAGGATAGTACCGAAGTATATGACAAGGTTATGCTTACTAAGAAGTATTTTGATAATATTAATGTTGATTTTATGTATGGATTTCCTAATGAAACAATTGATGATTTAAAAAAGGATTTATTATTCTTCCAAGAATTAAATGTGAATCATATATCCATTTATTCTTTAATATTAGAAGAGCATACTAAACTTTTTATTAATAAGACTAAACCTTTAGATGAAGATATAGAGTCAAATATGTATTATTATATTATTGATTTTTTAAAAAAGAGAGGTTACGTTCACTATGAAATTAGCAATTTTGCTAAAGAAGGATTTCGGTCTAGGCATAATTTGACTTATTGGAATAATGATAGATACTATGGATTTGGACTTGGTGCTAGTGGATATATAGATAATATTCGTTATACAAATACTAGAAGTATTAACAATTATCTTAAAGGAATTTATGTTTTAGAAAAAGAAGAAATATCAAAAAGACTTGATATGGAAAATGAAATGATTTTAGGACTAAGAAAGATTAAGGGAGTTAATAAGAAACATTTTTATGATAAGTATCATTTAAAGTTAGAAGAGATATTTCCTATTAACGAATTAAAGAAAAAAAATTTATTAATAGAAAAAGATGGGAATCTTTTTATAAATCCTTATAAGTTATATTTATCTAATAGTATTTTGGTAAATTTTATTGGAAATGAATGCTTGAAATGATATAATTAATATGATAATCGTAGTGGAGGAAGTATGAATAAGGTTGAAGTTTTTAAAAAAGAATTTAGTTATATAAAAAATGAAAGTTATGCGACAGATGCTAAATATTTAGTTGATAGTTTGCCTGATTATTTTTTTGAGGTACCAGCTTCATCGACAGGTAAATATCATCCTAAATATGCTTTAAATAAAGGAGGGTTAGTAAGACATACTAAGTCAGCAGTGCGAATGGCTTATGAATTACTTGCTAATCCATTAATTGGCGGAAAATATACTGATAGAGAAAAAGATTTAATGATAATTGCATTAATATTACATGATGGATTAAAATCTGGCAAAGAAAAGAGTGAATATACCAAAATAGAACATCCTTTATATATATCTCAACATATAAAGGATAATAAAGATAATTTAAGTATGAATGATGAAGATGTAGATTTTATTTGTAACGTTATAGAATCGCATATGGGATCATGGAATAAAGATTTTGATGGTAATGAAGTTTTACCGATACCAAAAACTAAGTACCAAACTTTCGTCCATATGTGTGATTATTTAGCATCACGAAAGTTTATTAATGTTGAATTTGATAGCAACAACAATATAATTGATTAAAGTTAAATAGGGAGGGTTTTATGTCAAATTGGGATAAAGAATATTTAAAATTATGTAAGAAAATATTAAAAGATGGAATAGAGGTTGAAAATAGAACGGGTAATAATGCGATTAAATTAGATGGTTATTATTTAGAGTTCGATTTAGAGAAAGAATTTCCTTTTTTAACAACCAAACAACTTTATTATAAGAATGCTATATTGGAGATGTTATGGATTTATCAAGTTCATTCTAATGATGTTAGATGGTTACAAGAGCGTAATGTTAAGATATGGAATGAGTGGGAGATTAAGGAAGACGGGAAATGGTATGCTACACAGATGGTTCCTAATGAATCAGGACATTTGGTAAAACAAGAAGTGGTTAGAGATTTTGGTACTGATATGGCACATACTATTGGAACTGCTTATGGATTTATTGCTGATCGATATAAATTAATGGAAAGTGTCATCGATACGATAAGAACTAATCCTACCGACCGAAGAATGGTTAAAAGTTTATGGCAAGATGAATTTATGCCAACTGCTGTTTTACCATCATGTGTTTGGTCAACAGAATGGAACGTATGGAATGATCATATAAATTTTTGGGTTCATCAAAGATCATGTGATGTCCCACTAGGATTACCTTTTAATGTTACTCAATATGCTACATTAGGTTATATGATTGCTCATGTTACTGGCTATAAACCTGGAAAGATGCGTTGGAGCTTGAATGATCCTCATATTTATGTTAATCAAATTGATGGTATTAAAGAGCAAATTGAAAGAGGCGATACCTTAGAAGATTTGCCAGCTCCTACATTATGGCTTAATCCAGAAATAAAAGAATTTAGTGATTTTGATAATTCTCGTGAATTAAAAGACATTAAAGTATTGAATTATCGTCATCATGGACCTATAAAATTTCCTATTTCGCAATAGGTGTTACGATGAAAAACTTAATTATAATAGCAGCCATTGGTAAAAATAACGAATTAGGTAAAGATAATAAATTGATTTGGCACATCCCCCCTGATTTAGCATTTTTTCGTCAAAATACTATTCATAAAAATATTATCATGGGTAGTAATACCTTTTTTTCACTTCCTAATTTATTGAAAGATAGACATCATATTGTCTTATCAAAAAATAGTAAATTTAATGATCAAAGAATAGAAGTATATCGTAATTATGATGATTTAATGAAAAAAATCCAAACCAGTAATGAAGAGTTTTATGTAATAGGTGGGGCATCAATTTATAAATTGTTTATTGATGATGTTGATACAATGCTATTAACCAAGATAAATGATATTTGCCCTACAGCTGATGCTTATTTTCCAACTTTTGATAAGAACAAATGGAAGCAAGAAGTTTTAAGTAACAATATATATAACGGAATAGAGTATAGCCATGTAAAATATTTAAGAAAGAAGAGATAATATGAAAGGCAAATTGATTGTTATAGAAGGAACTGATTGTTCTGGTAAAGAAACACAAAGTAAATTACTTATAGAACGTTTAAAAGAAAAAAATTATCCTTGTATTTGTTTTAGTTTTCCTTATTATGATACTCCTACTGGTAGAATAATTGGAGGACCGTTTTTAGGTAAAGAAGAGATTTGTCATAGTTATTTTAAAGAAGGTTCTTCTAAAGTAGATCCTAAAGTATCTTGTTTATACTATGCAGCTGATTTTAAATATAATATCAGTGATATTAATAAATATTTAGAAAAAGGATATTTTGTTATATTAGATAGATATGTTACTAGTAGCTTAGCTTTTCAAGGTAGTAAAATTCAATCAAATGATGAAAGATTCGAAATGTATCAATGGGTAGATAAGTTAAATTATTGGTTATTAGGACTTCCTAAACCTGATATAACTATTTTTTTACATGTTCCTTTTGCTTATGCTAAAGAATTGAAGAAAAACAGAAATTCTTTGGATGATAATGAAAAAGATGATGAGTATTTAAAGAGTACTGAGAAAGCCTATTTGGAATTAACGGAGTTATATAATTGGCAATATGTAAATTGTATTAAAGATGATAAACTTCGCAGTATACATGACATAAATGATGATATTATGAATATAATATTAAAGTAGGAGGAGTGTATGAATTTTATTGCTCATAGAGGATTACAATCGAAACATACTAAAGAAAATACTTTGGAAGCAATTATGTTAGGTGATAAAAATCCTAATATAATGGGTGTTGAAATTGATGTTAGGCTTACTAAAGACAATCAAGTAGTTGTAATTCATGATGAGACAATTGATAGGGTAAGTGATGGTAAAGGTAAAGTAAGAGATATGTCTTTAAAAAGATTAAGGCTATTTAATTATGGTACAGTAGTGAAACCATCGACAATAAATACTTTAGAAGAAGTTGTCAAAAGCTTTAGTATTAATTCATTATTATTAATCGAAATAAAAGATGAGGGTGATAAAAACCCCATTATTTGTAAAGAAGTTTTAGATATTATCAATCGTTATCCTAATAAAAATATTTGGATTCAAAGTTTTGAACCAGCAATTGTTGAATTTTTTCAAAATAATTCTAATCGTCAAGTTGGTGTTTTAATCAAAAAAAGTAATCAAAAATTATTAGATATGGATGTAGATTTTTATTCTCTTTCTAAAGATATAGTTGATTACCAATTAGTTGCATCAATTATCAATCGTAAGAAAAACGTAGTTATATGGACAATTGAAAGTGTTAAAGAATTTAATGAATTGTATAAAATGCTTGGTCAATACGGTAATGATGTCTATATAATAGGGGATATTCTTATAAGCAATTTATAAAAATAGATAATGTTCATTTGAATAAACATTATCTATTTTTGTTATTAATCATATCTTTTATTATGAAAAGTATGGTGTTATAAATGGATCATACATATCTACTATTTCAATTTCATTCGCAAAAGCATCAATTATTTCTAATTCAAATGCATCGATTATTTCTAAATTATTTTTTAAATGTTGTGATTTATCAATTGTCTTTTTTTCAACTTTAGGTTCGGTAGGAGTTACTACTTCTTTTTCTTTTTCTTGAACAGGTGTAGTATTAATAACCGGTTTAACTTCGTCTTTACTTTCCATATCTGGAACTTCTTTTAAATCTTCTTTTTTATTTTCTGTGCTTGGAACTTTTTCAATATCTTCTTCTTTAACTATTTTAACGATAATTTGTGGTTCTGTAGCAGCTTCTTTTTTAACCGCTTTTTCTAAATCGGCATCGACTTCAATCATACGTATTACTTCATCAAAAGTAGTATATCCTTCAATAACTTTTTCTAAAGCATCTTGAAGTAGAGTAGTTGTTTCACCATTATATACTATTTTTCTTAATTCTTCTTTATCAATATTAGCATCACTTAATACTGCTCTTAAATGATCTGTTATAAATAATACTTCTTGAGCAGCAATTCTTCCTCTAAATCCGTGATTACAGTATTCACATCCAACAGCTTCATATACTTCTTTTACATCTTTTTTTAATATTTTATAAAAGAAGTGTTCTTCATATGGTGTAGTAGGTCTTTTTTTGCGACAATGTGGGCATAAAGTTCTTACTAATCGTTGTGAGATAATTCCTGTTAAAGCTGTTGATAATAAATATCTTTCGACATCCATATCCAATAGACGTTCAATAGTACTTAATGAGTTATTGGTGTGGATAGTCGATAGTACTAAGTGACCAGTAATAGAAGCACGTACAGCGATTTGAGCGGTTTCTGAGTCACGAATTTCTCCAACTAAAATAATATTAGGGTCTTGACGTAAAATAGAACGTAATACTGTTGCAAAGGTAAGTCCAATTTCACTGTTAACTTGGACTTGATTGATTCCTTCAATATTCATTTCTATCGGATCTTCAACAGTAATAATATTGTTTCCTTCTTTATTTAAAGCTTGTAACATGGAATATGTCGTAGTAGATTTACCAGTACCAGTAGCACCAGTAACTAATATGATTCCATTAGGTACAGCTAACATTTTTTTTATTAATTCAAAATTTTTAGGAGAAAAACCTAATGTTTCAATTCCATCTAAACTTTTAGTAAAGTCTAGGATACGAATAACCACTTTTTCTCCTTCGTTAGTTGGTAGAGCAGATACACGCATATCAAGATCTTTTGATCCAATTCGTCCTTTAATCGCTCCATCTTGTGGTAATCTAGTTTCCGTTATATTCATATTAGATATAAGTTTAACCCTCGTAATTAGATTACGTTCATATTCTTTAGGAATTATAGTATGGTCTTGCAATTCACCATCGACACGCATTCTAACTACAAGCGAATTTTCCCTAGGGTCAAAATGGATATCGCTGGCATTATGTTGCGCTGCATATAGTATAATTTGGTTTACAACGTCTACTATTGGTATTTTATGTAAATCGTACTGTACCATATTTTTATCCCCTTTTTTCTATTTTCATATAGTATTTTATTCTAATTTATTATATAATAAATCTAAAAGATAATCAATAAAGGTAAGTGAAAAAGATGAAAAAGATAAAAAGGATTGACACTAAAGGCTTTATTTTTATTGAAACAATTATTGTTGCTGTTTTTGTAATTGGTATTTGCACTTTCTTATTTGCTAATTTTTTACCACTGTTTGCTGAATATGAAAAAGCCAATAATTATGATACGGTCGGAGCTAAATATAAAGTTAACGAAATAAGAAAGTATGTTTTAAAAGAAATAAATGAAGATGCGAGTAGGAGAAGTGTATTATCCACGGGCAGTGATTATATCATATATAATAGTTATGAGGTAACAACTGATAATGGGGTTGAATTACATAATGAATTATGTGATAATTTGAAAGCCGTTAATTATTGCAATACATTATTAGGTTATGATTATTTAAATGTCAAAGAGATAATCATAGCGCCTTTTAAACTTGGATCATTAAAAAGAAATATTAAAACTGATAATAATGTCAGTAGAGCTTTGAAGGAATATATAGATTATTTGCCTAAATATGATAATTATTCTGTTAGATACAATAATTATAATCGATTAATTGTCGCTTTTAGAAATGGAGAATTTGCTAATATTGAGGTGCGTTATGAAGTTGGATAAAAAGGGCTTTACTGTTATTGAATTAATCTTAAGTTTTATTTTTGTGATGTTCTTAGCGATAGGAATGTTTTCTCTTGTCAATAGTTATCGTGAACGTGAAGAAACAGAGACCATTAGAAGTGAATTATTGACATTACGTAATACTATTACCTCTGACATATATAAAGATACAACGACTCGTAAAGTAAAAAAAATGAATTATTGTTTAGATGGTTCTAATCAGGTAATAGATAACTGTATTGAAATATATTTTATGGATGATACTATGAAACAATTGAAAGTAGTTCATGAACAAGTAAAAATTGATGATGATGGGCATTATTTTGATTTTGATTCAATTTATTTTACTTATGGTGGAGTAAAATATGAAAATCCTGATCCAGTATTTACTACCATGGTAAGTGACTATATGCTTACATATACTACAGATCAAGCTCATTTAGAGTATGGTGTTATTTATAAAATTAATTTAAGAATTAAGCATCAAGATTTGAGTAATGAGTTTGTTATTGATGTAGTGACAACGGGTGTTAGTTAATAAAGTTCAATATTAAAAAAAGAAGCCCACTTGCTATTAAGCCATGTAATAATCTACTTAATAGATAAGGAAAATATTTTATTTGGGTAGAAGATAAAATACTCATTACTTGCATATGAATACTAAATCCTCCAAATGATAAGAAGAACACAATTAAACAAGCTTTATAGTTTATTCCAATGTTAAGACCTGATAATAATTTAATACCTTGTGTCATTTCGATAAAACCACTTAAAATAGAATAAGTAATAGAATCTAATTGTAATATTTTATTGATTAAAGTAGAAATAATGAGAAAAGTTGTAATTATTCCTAATAATAAAAGAAGAGTTTTAAAAGTTTTAAAAATACTTGTTGATAATACTTCGGTAAAAGGACTGCTGCTAAGTCTTTTTTTATGCATATTATTTATTCCCTGTTTAAGAGATGATTTAGAATGATAATTATCTTTTTTCTTGGGTCTAAATAAAAAGGCAATAATAAAATTGGAAAAAATATGGACTAATAAGATTAAAATCCCTATTTTTTTATTATTTAATAATAAAGTACCAACTGTTCCAATAACAAATAATGGATTAGAAAAATGATTGAATTTTAATAAATAGTTAGCTTCGTCTTCATTAATTTTATGATTAATTAATAAGTCGTTAATATAATTACTACTACTAGGAAATCCTGATATTAAACTGCCAATTAATACAAAAGATGCACTTCCTGGTAGATGGAAGGCTTTTTCCATAAAACCTTTTAATGCTTCTTCCATTAACTCTATAAAACCATAATTTATAAGTATATTAGATATCATAAAAAAAGGAAACAAAGTTGGAAGTAAATTATCTTTCCATATAGAAATAGCAAAAGATACTGAAGAGATAATGTCACTTGGAAAACTTAAAAACATAATGACAATGGTTACTAATAAAAAAATAATTAATAAACTAGTTATTTTTGTTTTCATAAATATCAATCTTTCTGTTATAATTAAATGAGGATGTGATTATGAACATGAATAAAATATTAAATTATTTCAAAAAATTCTTTAAAGAAAACTATAAACAAATTATCTTTTTAATATGTTTTTATATTGTTATGACGTTTCCTTTACCATATTACATATATGTAGGTGGGGGAACAATCGATGTAGGTGACCGTATTGAGATTGAAAAAGCCTATAATGAAAAAGGATCTTTTAATCTAGCCTATGTTACCGAATTAAGAGGAAATATTCCTACTTTGTTGTTAAGTTATATCATTCCTTCATGGGAGCGTGAAAAGATTGCCAGTTATCAAATAAATGAGAATGAAACAATGGAAGATTTAAACAATAGGGATAGGATGTATTTGAGTGATGCTAATCAAGGAGCTATTTTTGTAGCATATACTCATGCTGGTAAAACTTTTGAAATAACAGGTAATCATTATTTAGTTTATTATGTTGATGAACGCGCTAATGATGATATTAAAGTTGGCGATGAATTAATTGGTGTCGATGATCTCAATGAAGTTGATTTAGAACTCTTTAAAAACTACATTAATGAAAAAGAAACTGGAGAATCAGTAATATTACATTTAAAACGAAACAATAAAGAAATAGATGTAGAAACACCAATATTTGAAGAAGATAATATTAAGTATACAGGACTTGCATTTTTTAATATCTTAGATTATACAACTGATCCTCAAATAAAATTATCATTTAAAGATACTGAAACTGGTCCTTCAGGAGGGTTTACCTTAGCACTTGCTATCTATAACCGTCTAACGGAAGAAGATATAACCAATGGTAAAAAAATAGTAGGAACTGGTACTATTGATATGAATGGAAATATTGGCGAAATAGGTGGTGTTAAGTATAAATTAATGGGAGCAGTAGATAAAAAAGCAGATATTTTTATTGTTCCTAATGGTAGTAATTATGATGAATGTATAAAGCTCCAAAAAGAGAAAAAATATAAAATTCAAATAATTGGAGTAGACAATTTTGATGAGGCATTAGAAAAATTAAAAAGTTTAACTAAAGATTAGAAGATTGAAAAAAAGTCTTCTTTTTTCTTTAAAAACATACCTCCATTTGGTATAATTAATATGTAGGTGAAGTACATGAAAAGAAGCGAAGTTGATAGGACTAAACTTAGTCCAATGATGCAACAATATTTAGAAATTAAAGACAAATACAACGATACAATTATCTTCTATCGTTTGGGAGATTTTTACGAAATGTTTTTTGAAGATGCTATTATATGTAGTAGAGAACTAGAATTAGCATTAACAGGTAGAAACGCAGGATTAGATGAACGGGTACCAATGTGTGGAATTCCCTATCATGCCTATACGGGGTATTTAAACAAATTAATTGATAAAGGATATAAAGTAGCTATATGTGAGCAATTAACAGATCCTAAAGAAACTAAAGGTATGGTAGAACGTGATGTTGTTCAAGTAATTACTAAAGGTACGAGAATTGATAGTCAATTAAATGAAAAAGATAATAGTTATATAGGAAGTATTTATGATTTTGAATATTGCTATACAATTAGTTATACAGATATAACAACGGGTTATTTTTATGCTTTAGTAATTGATCATGATACTAATAAATTACTTAAAGAAATAATTAATCGTAATTTAGTAGAAGTAATTGTAAATAGTAAAATAGATAGAGAAATAATAAGCATATTAAGAGAAAATTATAATATATTAGTAACTATTATAGATGATATATATGAACTTAATGATTATTCTTATTTATATGAAAAAATTACTGATGTCAGGTTAGTTACTACAGTAAAACATTTATTAAAATATATTATTGATACAAAACGTGGTAATTTATCACATTTACAAGAAGTAGAAGTAGTTAATACTAATAATTATTTAACTTTTGATGTTCATACTAAAAAGAATTTAGAGTTGATAGAAACAATTAGATTAAGAGAAAAAACTTATTCTTTATTATGGCTTTTAGATAAAACAAAAACGGCCATGGGAAGTAGACTACTTAAAACAAATATTGAAAATCCTCTTACGGATATGGAAGAGCTTAATAGAAGATATGATATTATTGAAAAGTTACTTACTCAGTTTATTTTAAAGGAAGAATTACAAAGAGAATTAAATGAAGTATATGATTTGGAGAGATTAGTTGGGCGTATCAGTTATGGTAATTTAAATGCTAGGGATCTTTTACAATTAAAGAATTCATTAAAAGTTTTACCTAATATTAAGAGAATATTAGATGAGTTAAATTATGGAAAGAATATTGATACTTTAGATGAAGTTTATGATTTATTAGAAAAGTCTATTAATGAAGATGCTCCTATAACAATCAAAGAAGGTAACTTAATAAAAGAGGGTTATTCCCAAGAATTAGATGACATAAAAAATATTTGTAGTGGTTCTAAGGACTTTATTTTAAAATTAGAAGCTGATGAAAGAGAAAGAACAGGCATTAAAAATCTAAAAGTAGGATTTAATAAAGTTTTTGGTTACTATATTGAAGTATCTAAAGGTAATATTCCATTAGTTAAAGATGAGTTTTGTTATGAAAGAAAGCAAACTTTAGCTAATTGTGAAAGATTTATTACACCCCTTTTAAAAGAAAAAGAGAATATTATATTAGGTGCCGAAGAAAAAATTATTAATCTTGAATATAAATTATTTATGGATATCAGAGATAAGATAAAGGGGTACATTGGTAAAATTCAAAAAATATCTAGAATTATCGCTGAAGTTGATATGATGACAAGTCTTGCTACTGTCAGTGAAGAAAATAATTATGTTAGACCTTGTTTAACTCTTGAACGTAATATTATCATCAAAGATGGTCGTCATCCAGTAGTAGAGAAAGTAAATAAGAGTGACTACGTTCCTAATGATATCATTATGGGAAAAGGTGTCGATATTTTATTAATTACGGGACCTAATATGGCAGGTAAATCCACTTTTATGAGACAACTGGCTATTATTGTCATCATGGCTCAGATTGGATCATTCGTTCCTGCTAAAAGTTGTAGCATTCCGATTTTTGATAAGATCTTTACAAGAATTGGTGCCAGTGATGATTTAGTTAGTGGAGAATCAACATTTATGGTCGAAATGAAAGAAGCTAATTATGCTATTATGGAAGCAACTCCTAATAGTTTGATTCTTTTTGATGAATTAGGTCGAGGTACTGCTACTTATGATGGTATGAGCTTAGCTCAAGCTATTTTGGAATATATCCATGACAAAATAAAAGCCAAGACATTATTTTCTACGCATTATCATGAATTAACTAGTTTATCTAGTGATTTACCTAATTTGCGAAATGTTCATGTCAGTGCTGTTGAAGAAGATGGCAAAATAACCTTTTTACATAAAGTAAAACAAGGTGCAGTCGATAAAAGTTATGGTATCCATGTAGCATCCCTTGCTAAATTGCCACCATCATTAATTGAAAGAGCTAAAGAAATATTGGATATTTATGAAAATAAAAGTAATAATAAACAACCATTTGTTCAGACATCACTATTTTTACCAGTAGATGAACAAGATAATAAATCAAATTATTTAGAAGATAAACTAAAAGAGGTTAATCCACTAGAAATGACACCCATTGAAGCTTTGAATTTTATATATGAATTAAAAGAAAATATGAAAAGTAAAGAGTAATCATTACATTTGACTATTTTCTTTTTTATGTATATAATTTTTATATAATAGTTGAGGTGCTTATGAATTTTGAAATAGTTGATAATAATGGACAAAAAGTAGATTGTGAAGTTGTTGATTTATTTAAAGATGAAAGTAATAATATCAATTATATTATTTACACTGATGGAACTAAAAGTGAAAACGATAAATTAGAAGTATACGCTTCAAGATATGTTTTAGAAAATGGAAAATATTTCTTAAAAGACATTGAAAATGATTATGAATGGGATTTAATAGATAATTTTTTAGCTTCAAAAGATAAGGAAGTAGGTTAATATGAAGAGGGAATTAGTTTATTATGATGAAAATGGTATACTGACATTAACTGAAAGAGATACTGATTTATCAAATGTTAGGTGCTCTAGACTTTTAAAAGGAAAGGATGCTGTTAATCATTTAACTAATATATTCAATGATAAAATTGAATTTACTCGTCGCATTGCTGAGGATGAAAAGGTTGTTCAATTTTCTAATTATTTTGTCAGATTAGGAGATTATCACGATATAAAATCAGATGCTTCCTTAAAGCCTTTAATGAATATTTTAAATAAGTATGAAAAAGGCAAGATGGATGATCGTGAAAAAAAAGTCAAAAGAGTTAATAAATATACTTTTAGACGTTTAGTAGCTGCTGGATTGTTAGCAGGATTGATATCTGGTACAGCAGTGGGGATCAAAGCTTTATCTGGAGGCAAAAAAACAAATGCTGAAGAGATGCCTTTTATTAATAGTAATATAGCTGATGAGGATAATATTCCGACAGTAAATATATATGATGAAAATATAAGTGAATCATCGCCAACCATTGAGGCAACAGATGAAAGTTATGTACCTACACCTACGGTAAGCCCAACACCAACTGCTACTGCAATGCCAACTCCTACTGTTACTCCAACCGCTGAACCAATTAATGAAGTTAAAATTGAATATGAAGATAGAACGAATACTGAAGACGCTAAAAATACAACTATATTATATAAAGATATAATAGAAGCAAATGCATTACAATATGGGTTAGATCCTAATGTTGTTTTAGCTATTGCCACTCAAGAACGAGGAGTTCATTCTTCAACTATCGATCCAGGTGGCGCTACTGGGTTAATGCAAATTCAAAATGCAGCTTGGATAGGGGAGACTATAAAAGCATATAATTTTAATACTCAGCAAGAAGAAAAACTTCTTATTACTCAAGAAGGAATAGCAGATTTAAATACCAACATAAAAATAGGATGTATGATTTTTCAATCAGCACTAAAAGAAGTAAATTATAATATTATCGCTGCCATTCAAAATTATAATTATGGAGTTGGTAATATGAATAAATTATTATCTTATTATATGGATGCTACCAATAAAACAAAAGAAGAAATATTAAATGATCCTTTGGATTGTGGATGGTTAGAATATCGAAATTATATTAAGGCTGGAGATAAAAAATATGTTGAACATATTTTGTCTTATGTAGGAGATAATCCTAATTTGACTTTTGCAAAGCAAGATGGAACTTTGGTTAATATCAACGTTAGAAATACAGAAGCTGTAAAAAGTGCCAATAGTGTTAATATGAAATGATTTATTAGATTATACTATAATAAGGAGGATAAATATGAATATTATAGATGTTGTCATTATTTTAATTATATTATGTGGAGCTGTAGTTGGTTTCAAAAGAGGAGTTTTTAAAGAATTAGTTATGACGGTAGGTTTTCTACTTGTATTTATAATTGCTTTTTATTTAAAAAATCCTGTTGCTGAATTTTTAAGTTTATATATGCCATTCTTCAATTTTGGTAACTCTGTAGGAGGTTCAGCTGCTTTAAATATTATCTTTTATCAAATCATTGCTTTTATCATTGTTTTTAGTATTATTATGATTATATTTAAAGTTATTTTATCAATTACTGGCGTTATTGAGAAGATATTAAAATTTACGATTATTTTAGGTATTCCTTCTAAATTATTAGGAGCCTTAGTAGGAGCTATCGAAGGATATATCCTTGCTTTTATCTTTGTTTTTGCTTTAAATCAACCTATATTAAATATTGGAATTATGAATGATTCAAAACTTAAAGAACCAATATTAAATTCCACTCCAATATTGACTAATGTAGTTTCTAATATCAAAAGTACAATAGATGATATTTTTGTATTAACTAGTGATGGTATGTACAATTCTAATTCTAACGAATTTAATCTTGAAGCAATTGATATAATGCTAAAACATAAAGTTATTGATGTTCATTATGTTGAGAGACTAATAGATTATGGTAAAATAAGAATATCTGGTATTGATGAATTATTAAATAATTATAGATAGGAGATTATATGCTAAAGTATTTAAAAGATGAGGATTTTGCTACGGAAATAAAAGATGGTTTAGTTTTAGTTGATTTTTATGCTGATTGGTGTGGCCCTTGTCGTATGGTATCACCAATTGTCGAAGAACTAAGTAAGGAAATAAAAAATTTAAAAGTATTAAAAGTTAATGTAGATGAAAGGGAAGATGTTGCCAAGATTTATGGTATAATGTCTATTCCGACAATAATGCTTTTTCAAAATGGTGAAATAGCAAAGAAACAAATAGGTTTTGTTCCTAAAGAAGTATTAATAAAATGGTTTAATTGAAATACCAAAAAGATGATTTACATTTTGTATAATATAAATCATCTTTTTATTAATTTCTATTCTTCATATGAATCAATAATAAAGTCTATTTCTTCTCCCATCTTGTCATAAATTACATTTATTTTATCTTCATATTCTTTTATTTTGTTATTATGCTTTTGCAATTTCCTTTTTTGGAAGAAAAAAGGTTTATGCTCTTTTAAATGATTAATTTGATTTTCATAAAAAGTTATTTGCTTAGAAAGCAACTTTAAATACAAGTGGGAACATTGTAAGTAATTATATTTTGGGGTTATATGCATTTTTGCCTTTTTAATAGTTGCTATTTTATTTTTATTCATATTAGTTCCTCATTTTATCTATCTTAAAGAAATTATAACACAAAATAGCAAAATAAAATAACTAAAAATAGCAAAAAACCTATAATTATTCATCCAAATGGGAAAATAAGTATAGGTGATTAGCATGATTAATTTTATAAAATTAAAAGATATAAGAGAAGATAATGATATTAGTCAAGAAAAGATGGCAGAAATATTAGGAGTAAAACGTTCTGCTTATTCATTATGGGAATTGGGTATCAATATTATTCCCTTACAAAGCTTATGTGACTTTGCTGATTATTTTGGTTTTAGTATTGATTATGTTTTTGGACTTACTAATAATAGGAAAAACGATAATTTAATCAAAGGATTGGATTTTAAAACTTTGGGTAATAATATTAAAAAGATTAGGTTAAATCATCATTTATCACAAGAAAATGTTGCAAGTATGTTAGGAGTTACTCAAGCATGTATTACAAGATATGAAAAAGGTTTGATATGTATATCAACTTCTAATTTATATAAATTTGCTAAAAAATTTGATATGTCTTTAAGTGAAGTTTGTGGTAAGGGATCAATTGAGAATAAAAATCAAAAGCAAACCGTTAATCAATAAATTATTTTTCAATGAACAAGTTTTCAATAATTTTATAACTATAATTTTTAAAAGTGTCTAAATCATTGATAGGAATATAAGCTAAATATACAATATTTTTGTTGTATATTTTTTCATATTTATAATTTTTCAAAACATAATCTAATTTTTTCTGCTTATCATATGAGCAAGTAATTTCTATTTTGTATCCTTCAATTAATTCAGTTAAATTACATATTTTTATTAATTCACTGACAGATTTTGTATAAGCTTGAAGTAGTCCAGAAGCTCCTAATTTTATACCACCAAAGTACCTTATAACTACACATAAAACGAAATTTAAGTTATTTTTTTCTAAGACTTGCAATATTGGAAGACCTGCTGTACCACTAGGTTCATTGTCATCACTACATTTTTTATTTTCATTGATAATATAGGAATAACAATGATGTGTCGCATCGCTATATTCTTTTTTTAGAGAGGATAATATATTGTTAACCTCATCTAAATTATAAACTTTATATATTTTAGATATAAATTTAGATTTTTTTATTTCAAATTCATAACTATTGTTATCTTTTATTGTATACATGTAATCACCACTTTAATTATACTTTAAAGATAAAAAAATTTCATCTTTTTTTCTTGCAAAATCCCTAGGGGGGGGGGGGTATA
>CANQDV010000022.1 GCA_947593955.1 uncultured Bacilli bacterium
TTGTTATATTTTCAAATTTATTATAACACTGGTCTTTCTTTTTTTGTGTCCTCCCCCAAATAATTTTACACTATCAATCCTATAAATTAATTGACTTATTAAAAAAAATAAATTATACTATTGCCAACGATGTTGAAGAAGAGAAGTAGCAATATTTATAAGTAAAAGCGAGTTAGAAATGGTGAGAGCTAACACTACCATGATATTGTGAATAACACTTTGGAGTTGCTTAGGTGAAATAACAGTAGCTTAAGTCGGAAGTCAACCGTTAAAATGACTAGTCTTAATAAGAGATCATTTTGATAATTAGGGTGGTACCGCGGATATTACAGTAATTCGTCCCTTTGGGGAAGTATTACTGTTTTTTATTTTTTAGGAGGAGAAAAGATGAGTAAGTTTACTAAAGAGATGGTTTATGATTATGCCGATAAATTATTAATCGGATTAACCGAAGAAGAAAATAAACAGGTATTGGATGAATTTGAAATAATTGATCAAAATATTGATTTAATAAACAAAATACCTAATATTAGTGAAGTAGAACCTATGACACATTGTCTTCTCGATTTTGAATATGAATTAAGAGATGATACTGTTGAAGAATCAGTAGATATTGAAGATTTATTAGATAATTGTGATGACTATTTAGATAGAGAGATTAAAGTACCTAAGGTGGTGGATAAAAATGACATACATGGATAAAAGTATAAAAGAAATTCATGAAGCTTTAGTTAATAAAGAAGTAACTCCTGAAGAATTAATCAAAGAATCTCTTTCTAAATGTCATGTGCTACAAGAAAAGTGCAATGCTTTTGTAACTATTTTAGATAATGCTAAAAAGATGGAAGTAACGGATAATTTATTATCAGGAATTCCTTATGGCGTAAAAGATAATTATAGTACCAAAGGTGTTTTATCGACAGGTTCATCTAATACTCTAAAAGATTATGTACCTTTTTTTACAGCTACTAGTATAACTAATCTGGAAAAAGCTGGTGCCATTATGGTAGGAAAAACAGTAATGGATGAATTTGGTATGGGTGGAACAGGAACTACAGGTCATACGGGAATTGTAAGAAATCCTTGGGATTTAAATAGAATGTGTGCAGGAAGTAGTTCTGGAAGTGCTGCTAGTGTAAGTGCTGGTGTTTATCCTTATGCTACAGGAAGTGATACAGGAGATTCTATTAGAAAACCTGCTGCTTATTGCGGTATTGTTGGATATAAACCTACTTACGGTATGATTTCTCGTTATGGTTTATTCCCTTTTGCATCAAGCTTAGATCATTGTGGGGCATTAGCAAGATGTGTAGAAGATGTGGCTATAGTAGTTGATGCTATGAAAGGAATAGATAAAAATGATATGACTAGTTGGGATTCTAGTAATATTCATTTATATGACTCATTAAATGGAAATGTAAAAGGTACCAAATTATGTTATATAAAAGAAATATGTGATATTAATAACTATCCAAATGCTTCTTTAGAATTAAAAGAGCATCTCCATAATTTTATGAATAAATTAAAAGAATGCCAAAGTTTAGGCATAGAAGTAGAAGAAGTGTCAGTAGACAAAACGCTTTTAAATGCTTTAGCATCTGTCTATGTTGTTATATCTTGTGCAGAAGCGACCTCTAATATGTCTAATTTGACAGGTATTATTTTTGGACCAAGAGGAGAAGGAAATAATTATATTGAAATGATGAAAGATTATCGTACTAAAGGTTTTTCACCACTTATAAAAAGAAGATTTGTCATAGGGTCATATGTGTTACAATCGCAAAATAAAGATCGTTATTTCCACAATGCTCAAAGAGTAAGAAGATTATTAGTAAATGAATGGAACAAACTATTTGAAAAATATGATGCGGTTATATTACCAGTAGGTAGTGGACCAGCTAAAACTTTTGATGATACTAGTAATATGCTAGATAAAAACACTACTATTCTAGAAGAGCATTTACAAATAGGTAACTTTGGAGGTTTTCCTTCAATAACTATTCCTAGTGGTTTTATAAATAACTTACCAGTAGGATTAAATATTACAGGTAAATGTTATGATGATGAAAAGGTTTTAAATATTGCTTATGCCTTAGAAAATAAATTTGGTTATAAAGGACAAATTGCTAAGGAGGTTAAAGAAAATGAAATATAAAGCTTTAATTGGTTTAGAAATGCACTGTGAAATAAGTGAAACTAATACGAAAGTATTTTCTGGTGCTAAAAATAGTTATAGTGATATTCCTAATAGCAATATAAGACCAGTAGATATGGGTTTTCCTGGGACTTTACCAGTAGTAAATAAAGAAGCAGTAAGAAAAGCTTTAATGGCTAGTATGATTTTGAAGTGTCAACAACCAGAATATATGTATTTTGAAAGAAAGAATTATTATTATCCAGATTTACCAAAAGGTTACCAGATTACCCAAGAGACAAAACCTATTCCTGTAGGAATATATGGTGAATTAAAATTTGACTTTGAAGGCCAAGAAAAAGTAGTAAGAATTAATAATATCCACTTAGAAGAAGATGCAGCATCGACTGATCATTTTGGTAGCTATTCAACTATTGATTACAATAGAGCAGGGGTACCACTTTTGGAATTAGTAACTTATCCTGATATGCATTCTGCTGATGAAGCCGTAGCTTTTCTTGAGGTTATGCGTTCTATTTATCAGTATGCAGGTATTAGTGAAGCTGATAGTAAAAAAGGACAAATTAGATGTGATGTCAATGTATCAATTATGGATATTGATAAAGATGAGACTCTTCCATCTAATTGGGGAACCAAAGTGGAAATTAAAAATGTTAACTCTTTTGGTGGCGTAAGAGATGCGATTAATTATGAAATAAATAGACAGATCGAATTAAAAGAAGATGGTACTTACGATAGTATGGAACAACAAACCAGAAGATGGGATGAAGAACTAGGGGAGACTATTTATATGCGTAGTAAAGTAGACGCTATTGATTATAAATATTTTGTCGAACCTAATATTCCTAAATTTAAAATAAGTGATGAATGGAAAGAAGAAATAAGAAAAAGCATACCGAGTCTTGCTAATGAACGTAAAGAACGATATATTAAAGAACTAGAATTAAGTGAGTACGATGCTACTATTTTAGTCAAAGAAAAGAAAGTATCTGATTTTTTTGAAAATGTATTAAAAGAAAATATTGAACCTAAAGTGGCTTCTAATTGGATAAGTAGTATTATGTTAGGAAATTTGAATAAACTAGAAAAAGAAATAAGCGATATATATTTAACTCCTAAAATGTTAGCAGATTTAATAAACAAGGTAACCAAAAATGAAATCTCAATTAAACAGGGAAAAGAAGCTTTATTACAATCTTTAGAAGAGGATAAAGATCCTAATCAAATAATTAGCGATTTAGGTATTAAACAAATTGGTTCTATAGATGAAATAGAAAAAATTGTTTTAGAAGTTTTAACAGAACAGCCTAATGCGATAAATCAATATCAGGAAGGAAAAACTAATATTATTGACTTTTTAGTTGGTCAAGTAATGAAAAAAACAAAAGGTAGAGCTAATCCATCGGCAACTTATGATTTATTAAAAAAGAAATTGGAGGGAAAATAATATGTTATTGGATTTAAAAGATTTATATGTTAAAGAACAAGAATTAATGGATGAGGAAATTATTTTAGAAGGATGGGTTAAAAATCATCGTAAACAAAAAGAGTTTGGTTTCATAGACTTTAATGATGGAACGTGTTTCAATAATTTACAAATGGTGTATGATAACAGTTTAAGTGATTTTTTAGATATTCAAAAGATTCATATTGGAAGTGCAGTAAGAGTTACTGGAAAACTTGTTAATTCAACAGGGGATAAACAATCTAAAGAATTAAAAATCATTAATATTAAAGTTTTAGGAGATTGTCCAATTGATTATCCTATTCAACCTAAAAGACATACTCGTGAATTTTTAAGAGAACAAGCTTATCTTCGACCACGCACTAATCTTTTTGGAGCAGTCTTCCGTGTAAGAAGTGTAGCAGCATATGCCATTCATAAATATTTTCAAGATAGAGGTTATGTTTATTTCCACGCTCCATTAATAACGGCTAGTGACTGTGAAGGAGCAGGAGAAATGTTCCAAGTTACTACTCTTGATTTAGAAAAAGTTGCCAGTAGTGGTAAAGTATCCTACGATAAAGATTTCTTTGGTAAAAAGACTTCTCTTACGGTATCAGGACAATTACAAGCAGAAACATTTGCTATGGCTTATAAAAAAACTTATACTTTTGGTCCCACTTTTAGAGCCGAAAATTCTAATACCAAAACGCATGCTAGTGAATTTTGGATGATTGAACCAGAAATAGCTTTTTGTGATTTAGATGGCGATATGGATATAATGGAAGATATGCTTAAATATGTAGTTAAGTACGTTTTAGATAATTGCCCAAAAGAGATGCATTTCTTCGATCAGTTTGTCGAGCAAGGGTTACTTGAAAAATTAAATAAATTGATTGATAGTAAATTTACAAGAATTGATCATGAAGAAGCCATTACTATTTTAAAGAAAGCGAATGTTAAATGGGAATTTGAACCAGAGTATGGAAAAGATATTGCTAAAGAGCATGAAAAATATATTACAGAATATTTTAATGGGCCTGTTTTTATTAAGAATTGGCCTAAAGATATTAAGGCTTTCTATATGAAACAAAATCCTGATGGTAAAACGGTTGCAGCTGTGGATTTAGAAGTTCCAGGAGCCGGTGAATTGATGGGCGGAAGTCAAAGAGAAGAAGATTATGATAAATTAGTAGAAAGAATGAAAGAATTAGGAATGAGTATAGACGAATTAGATTGGTATTTAAATTTAAGACGATATGGAGGTTGTATTCATTCAGGATTTGGAATGGGTTTTGAAAGATTACTTATTTATTTGACAGGAGTCGATAACATAAGAGATGTTATTCCTTATCCAAGATGTCCTAAAACTTGTGAATTTTAAGGAGAATATATGAAAATAAATAAATACAGAGATCATTATTGTGGCGATGTCAATGAAAGTGATATCGATAAAAAAATAAGAGTTTCTGGTTGGGTTGAAAACATAAGAGATCATGGTGGTGTTATTTTTGTCGATGTAAGAGATGAACATGGAACTATTCAATTAGTTAGTAATGATGATAACATGTTTGCTAATCTTAATCGCGAATCTTCTATTTGTGTAGAAGGAGTAGTTATCAAGCGAGATATTGATGATTATAATCCTAATATTACGACTGGTACTATTGAAATTTTAGTAGATAAAATAGAAGTTTTAGGTAAAGCTTTAAATATATTACCATTTGAAGTAAAAACTTCTCACGAAGTTGGAGAAGATGTGCGATTAAAATATCGTTATTTGGATTTACGAAATAAAAAAGTCCACGATAATATCGCTCTTAGAAGTAAATTACTAAGTTTTTTACGTAATAAAATGGAGAATCTCGGTTTCATGGAAGTCCAAACGCCAATTATAACTGCATCATCACCAGAAGGAGCAAGGGACTTTATTATTCCATCACGTAAATTTCATGGTAAATTTTATGCCCTTCCTCAGGCTCCTCAAATATTTAAAGAATTATTAATGGTTGGAGGAATTGATAAATATTATCAAGTTGCTCCTTGTTTTCGTGATGAAGATTGTAGAAGTGATCGATCATTAGAGTTTTATCAATTGGATTTTGAAATGAGTTTTGCCACAGAAGAAGATGTATACGAAGTAGGAGAAGAAATATTTTATGATACTTTTACTCACTTCAGTAATAAAAAGGTAAGTCCAAGACCTTTTAAAAGAATATCTTATCGTGATGCTATGCTAATGTATGGAACTGATAAGCCCGATTTGCGTAATCCTTTAATTATTACTGATTTAAGTAAAGAATTTACGGAAAGTAGTTTTAAACCGTTCCGAGGAAATATTGTAAGAGGAATTAAGGTTGATGGCATTAGTGATAAACCAAATTCTTGGTATAATGAATTAGTAGAATATGCATCAAGTATTGGTATGCCAGGGATTGGATATATTACAGTCATGGATGATATGAGTTTTAAAGGTCCTATAGATAAGTTTTTAAGTGATGAAGAACGAAAATCTTTAATAAAAAATGCAAACTTAGAGAAGGGCAGTGTTTTATTCTTTATTGCTGATAAAAAAGAAAAAATTGCTAATAAATTTGCCGGATTAATTAGAACAGAATTAGGAAAAAAGTTAAATTTAATTGATGAAGATAGATTTGAATTTTGTATTATTAATGATTTTCCTATGTTTGAATATAATGAAGAAGAAGGAAAATATGATTTTTGTCATAATCCATTTTCTATGCCACAAGGGGGAATTGATGCTTTAAATAATGATAATATAGATGGTATTCTAGCATATCAGTATGACTTTGTATGTAATGGTAATGAAATGGCAAGTGGGGCGGTTAGAAATCATAATTTAGATTGTTTGAAAAAAGCTTTCTCTTTGGTTGGTTATGATGAAGATGTAGTTAAAGAAAGATTTTCGTCTTTGTATCATGCCTTTCAATATGGAGCGCCACCTCATGCTGGAATGGCACTAGGAATTGATAGAATGTTAATGCTTTTATTAAATACGGATAATCTCCGTGAAGTTCAAGCTTTTCCAATGAGTGTAAGTGGACAGGATCTTATGATGGGGTGCCCAAGTGAAGTAACGGAAAAGCAATTACGAGAAGTACATATAAAAATTAGATAAAAAATAAAAATTAATGAAAAAAGTATTGCAAAGAATAAAAAAAGCATATATAATAAAGAAGTCTTATTCGAAAAGACTTCGTTGTGCTCGATTAGCTCAGTTGGTAGAGCATCCGGCTGTTAACCGGCAGGTCGTAGGTCCGAGTCCTACATCGAGCGCCATTTTTTTTGGCCAGTTGGTGAAGTGGCTTAACACACCGCCCTTTCACGGCGGCACTCACGGGTCCGAATCCCGTACTGGTCACCAGATTGAATTCAACTCGAGATTTTCGAGTAAATAGAGCGTACTTGATAAAAGTGCGTTTTTATGTTACCATGTATTTGTCAAGAAAACTTGAATAAAAGGATGCATTTGATTGAGGTAATCAGATGTTTTTTCTATCTAAATAATAAAATTATAATTGAGAAAGTTTTCTTTTTTTAAATAAACAAACATTTGCATGTTATCAAGAACAAAATAGTAAAAAGTATTATAATTTGAGATTAATAAGGAGAAAAGATAAAATGGTTAATTTGGAACATAGACTTACTGTAGATGATTTAATTGTGGAATATATGATTTATAAAGTTAATAATGGATATGAACCACAATTCTCAACACACGAATTTATGAATTTTCTATATTTTTTTACTAGTAAAATGCCAGTTGAAGATGCATTATATGAAAACCAAAAATTGTTTCGAAGATTTTTTGAAAGAAAAGCTGAAAGTGATTGGGATAATATTTCTCACATGGATATGATATATAGTGAAAAAGATAATGATTATATTATAAAAGCCAACTATAAGTTAAGTGATTATGATAAAAGTGTCATAAATACTTATTTTATGGATAATGGAATGGGTAAATATGAAGATTTTAAAGGAACAGTAGCCCAAATTAGGGGCGTTATAAAAAAATATTTATCATATCAACCCAAAAGAAAAATTGATGAAACTCTTGATGTCGACGATATTTCTTTATTTATTGGAAAGTGTATTACTGCTGAAGTAGTTAAAAATATTTGGCTTAGCCATATTAGTAAGCAAATTGAAGACCATAAATGGCCAGAGCAATGTCAAGATATTGATAAATATTTATTGAAAATGGATTTGGCCAAAATAATTAAACTTAAATCAATAAAAAAAGAATTGTTAGATTTTTATTCAGTTATTTCAAAAAGAATTGCCATTTTATATCAACAAGATAAGAATTTGAAAATTAGTAATTGTGGTGGTAGTTATTTGGCAAGAGCTAATTATAAATTATTAAGCGATGGTTATCAAAAAACATTTGGAATAGCTTTTGGCAAATCGAAAAGTTCCTTGGATATAGATTTAGCATTCGAAACATTTAAAGAAAGTCATGAAATAAATGACACATATTTTGAAGATGAAGAACCTGATTTTGAGACGACCATTTGTCAAATAGGAAATAACAATATCAAAAAATTAGTAAAAACTTTAGATAAAAATATCCCAAATAATTAAAAGATATTTATATAGTTATTTAATTAAAGATTTAGTTTGCATCTGAAATCAACGATTGTTGAAATTAGATGCTTTTTGCTATTTTAGAAGTATAATAAACTTTAGAAATTTTTTTCATAATGAGCCATTATTTATTATTTGATAATTGAAAAGAACACGTCTTAAAGATGTTTTTGATTATTAAATATGGGCAGTGACTCATTTAAATTTATTTATATAAAGTTGACATTTTGTCAACTTTGAACAAAGATACTTTTCGTTAACTTATAATTAACACCGTGGATAGAGGTGGTAATTATTGGAAATCGTAGCTAAAAGATTAAGAGAATTAAGAATAGCTAAGAATTATACTCAAGAAAAACTAGGACAACTTGTAAATATTCATAAATCTGCAATTTGTCATTTTGAAAATAATGATAGAGTCCCACCATTAGAAATACTAATTAAATTAGCAGATGTCTTTAATGTTAGTTTAGATTACTTTGTTGGTAATGATTATTTTGCAATATCAGAAGACAATGAAAAATATGGTATGAAATTATCCAAAGAAGAAATGAATTTTATAAAACTGATTAGGAATGATCATAAATTATATTCAGAATTAATAAATAGTCCTGAAAATTTAATAGATAGAATGAAAATAAAATTATAAAAAGAGATTAAATTTGCTTTTAAGTTAATCTCTTTTTTTATGTTTAAAAAATCTTTTATATTTACGCTTTGGTAATTCCCCTTCGTACATGGCTTTTAAAAATCTACTTATATCGTCTTCGGCACAATCTATGAATTTAGCATCATTGCTAATTTCGTCTTTAGGCACTATAGATTTGCAAATACCACAATAATAATATGGTTCTTCTGATTCATTTAGAGGAGTTATTCTATACACCTCACTATGTTTACAACTGATACTATCCATAAAAATCTCCTTTTTTGATAATTGTTATAATAACATATTTTACAAAAAATGCAATATTAAAATGAAAATACATATAATAATTATAGGTGAAGTATATGCGTTTATCTGATTTACAAAGTAAAGATATTGTTAATGTTACTGACGGAAAAAATATAGGTAATATTATAGATGTTAAAATAAATGAAGCGAATGGAGTTATAGAAGCATTGGTTATTGAACCTAATAGAAATTTCTTTTCTTTTATGAATAAAGGAGTGGACACAGAAATAAATTGGCGAAATATTACCAAGATAGGTGAAGATGTTATTTTAGTAAATATTACTTTATAAATATCTTTTTTTTTGATAAAATATGATTGTTGGTGACAATATGAAAAAAATTATATATTTTATAGCAATAATTGGAATTGTACTTGATCAAATAACAAAGTTTTTTGTTAATAAATTTTTGATTGATTTAGAACTTATTCCTCATTTTTTTCATTTAACTTATGTTGAAAATACTGGTGGTGCTTGGGGAATATTAGATAATAATACTTTTATTTTAATATGTATCAGTGTTGTTACATTGTTAATTATTAACAGATATGTAAATAGTGATGTAAAACTTACAAAATTATCAAGTGTCAGTTATGGGTTATTAATTGGGGGTATTTTTGGTAATTTATTTGATCGAATTTTTAGAGGGTATGTAGTAGACTTTTTTAACTTTAATATTTGGGGATATAGTTTTCCTGTGTTTAATGTTGCTGATTGTTTAATTGTTATTGGGGTAATTATAATGTTTATAGAAGTAATAGGTGATTTTTATGAAAATAGAGGTAGAAGTAAATAATATTAGAATTGATCAATATTTAAAAGAAAAAATGGGAGTTTCACGTAGTAAAGTGAAAAAATTAATTGATGATAATCGGATTACAGTTAATAATAAAAATATTAATGCAAGTTATTTAGTAAAAGAAAATGATGTAATAGTTGTCGATGACGATTTATCTTTTGATATTAATATTGAGCCAGAGAATATTCCTATTGAAATTGTTTATGAAGATGATTACTTATTAATAGTTAATAAAAAAAGTGGTATGGTTGTGCATCCAGCTCCTGGTAATTATTCGCAAACTTTGGTTAATGCTTTAATGTATCGTTTTAATTTGAGTAATAAAGATAAAATACGTCCTGGAATTGTTCATCGTATTGATAAAGATACGAGTGGACTTTTAGTTGTTGCTAAAACAGATGAAGTACATGATATGCTAAGTAATATGATAAAAAATAAAGAAGTAGAGCGTATTTATGTGGCTTTAGTTGATGGTGTAATTATGCATGATACTGGTACTATTGATGCTCCAATTGGTAGAGATATTAATAATAGACAAAAAATGATGGTAACTGATCTTAATAGTAAAGATGCCATAACGCATTTTAGAGTATTAAAGAGATACCATGATAAGACTTTAATCGAATGTAAATTGGAGACAGGACGAACACATCAAATTAGGGTTCATATGAGTTATATAGGATATCCTATATATAATGATCCTGTCTATGGAAAAAGTAAAAAAACGACTTCTTTTGGTCAATTTCTTCATTCTAAAAGTATTAGATTTATTCATCCAGTTACTCATAAAGAGATATATTTTGAGTCTCCACTTCCCAAAGAATTTCAAGATTATTTAAATGAGTTAAATTAAAGTTCTTTAAAAAAAATGAAAATGATATTTGTTTATCTTTTTAATAGTGATATAATTATTTTAGAGCATATGGAGTGATAAAAATGGGTAAAAAGAAAAGAAGAAAAGAAGAAAAAAGTAAGAAGTTTCCATATTTAAACGAGCTTTATGGTATTATTTTAATCCTTCTTGCTATATTAGGGATAGGAATGAATAAACCATTAGGTTTAGTTGGAAAACTATCGCGAGCTTTTGCTGTCTTTTTAGTGGGTAGTTGGGATATTGTCTTTTTAGCTGCCTGTTTTATTATTGGTGGATATTTGTTGATAAAAAGAGATAAACCTAAATTCCTATCTACTAGAATGATTGGAATATACATATTAATTATAGGTATATTAGTTTTTTCACATTTGACATATGTAACCTTAAATAAAGGAGAATCTACTGTTATATTTAAAGAAACGGTAAATACTCTTATGAATAATTTTGATGCAATTATGCGAGGATCAAAATTTACTCCAAATGGGGGAGGATTAGTAGGGTGCAGTTTAGCTGTTTTATTCAATATGTTATTTGATTATTCAGGAACGAAAATTGTAGCTATTGTCTTGATGATACTTGGTGGATGTTTATTTACAGGTATTTCTATTGTAGATATCATTAAAAACGGTCTTAAAAAAGGAAAAAATATTGTTACTCACAGAAGAGATGATGACGATGAAGAAGATGAAGATGATACTAGTGAAAATCATCATGCCTCTCCAGTTATTATTAATGATAATAATGATTCAGAGAACAATAAATTAGTTGTTTCTAGTATTGAAGAATTAACACATATGAAAGAAAATGAAAACAAAGAAGAAAGTACTGAAAATTCATCAGCACCAGTTATTAATGATTCTTCTAATAATACAGAGGTTGTTACTAATTTAAATTATCGATTACCATCTTTATCACTTTTAAATCCTCCTGCTAAAAATAAAAATAATAATAATCAAGCTGCGATTGAAAATAATATTGTGATATTAGAGCGCGTCTTAAAAGATTTTGGAATTATTGGTAGAGTAGTTGAAGTCAATAGTGGACCTAGTGTAACTCAATATGAAATGGAGATACAAAGTGGAACAAAACTAAGTAAACTATTAAGTATTAATAAAGAGATTTCTTTAGCTTTAGCTAAGAAAGATGTTCGTATTCAAGCTCCTATTCCTGGTAAAAGTACGGTTGGTATTGAGGTTGCTAATGATACAACTTCACCAGTATCTTTAAGAGAAATACTTGAAACAATACCTGCTAATAAAGCTAATAGTAAATTATTAGTAGCTCTTGGTAAAAATATAATGGGAAAAAGTATATTTTGCGAAATAGATAAGACTCCACATTTATTAGTAGCGGGTGCTACTGGTAGTGGTAAATCTGTTTGTATTAACTGTATTATTGCATCGATTCTTATGCGTACTAAACCTGATGAAGTTAAACTTATGATGGTCGATCCTAAAAAAGTTGAATTGAGTATGTACAATGGTATTCCACACTTGATGATGCCTGTTGTAACTGATCCTAAAAAAGCAAGTGTAGCACTACAAAGAGTTGTTAGTGAAATGGAATCTCGTTATGATTTATTTAGTGAAAAAAATGTAAAAAATATTGCTACATATAATGAATGGGTAGATAAAGAGAACGCTAATAGAGTTGACACTGATCGTATTCCTAAGATGCCTTATATTGTGGTAGTAGTTGATGAGTTAGCTGATTTGATGTTAGTTGCAAGTAAAGAAGTTGAAGACTCAATTATGCGTATAACCCAAATGGCTAGGGCAGCAGGAATCCATTTGATTATAGCTACTCAACGTCCATCAACTGACGTTATAACTGGTGTTGTAAAAGCTAATATTCCATCACGTATTTCTTTTGCTGTTTCATCTAGTATTGATTCCCGTACTATTCTTGATATGATAGGTGCAGAAAAACTATTAGGAAAAGGAGATATGTTGTTCTTACCAATGGGTGAAAGTATTCCTCAACGTGTTCAAGGAGCATATGTTTCCGACGAAGAATTGCAAAAACTTGTCGATTATACAGTTTCACAACAAAAGGCACAATATGATGAAAAATTCATGAATTTATCTGCTGCTAAAGATATGGGAAATGCTGGAGGAGAAGTAACTACGCAAGATGAAGAATATGATGACCCACTTTATAACGACATAGTAGAATTTGTAGTGACTACTGGTAAAGCTAGTGCATCATTATTACAAAGAAGATTTAAATTAGGATATAATAGAGCCGCTAGAATAATTGATTTATTAGAAGAACGAGGTATAATTGGACCACAAAATGGTTCAAAACCAAGGGAAGTTTTAGTAAAATTAAATAATAGCGAAGAAACTGAAGAAAATGTTTAAAAAAAATTACTCTTATTGTTTTAAGAGTAATTTTTTGTTAATAGCATTTAAATTTTTATATTTATCATTAAAGAACGTTATATCTAAATGTGATAATTCTTCAAGCGGGTTATTACCACTTAAAGTAGGAAAAACAGTTAAGTCATATACTGCCTTTTCCGGATCTTTTAAGAATAAATTAAATAAATCTAAGGCAATTAAATAAGAAGTAGTTTGATTTATCATTTCTTCAAAATTATTATTAGTATATGCCAAGCAGTCGTCGATAGATTCAATATCGGTATCAGTAATATTCTCATCTTCTAAGTTTTTCATTAAATTAGAAATATTGACATTTCCCTCTTTATCGGTATTAAAAATTAATTCCTTAGTTATATAAGAGTCGACAATCATTTGATTTCGTGCTTGCAATTCAAGAGTTAAAATATTATCTAAAGATTCTTTATCAAAATGCATCTGTTGTAAAAAATAATTGGCGACAAAGTCCATCCAACAACCTTCTACTTCAAAGTATAGGGCACTGTTTTTCGTATTACTTTTAAAAGGTATATTACGGCAAAAAATCATATGTGCACATTCATGAGCAAGAGTAATAACATCATTAATAGTATTTTCACGCGCAATGACACCATACGCAATATGATTAATTGTGTCAATATTTGTATATCCTGCGGTATCATCTAGATCTATTTTATTTTCATGCCTAATATGTAATAAATTATTTTTGATATTATATTTTGAAATTCCTTATAAAGGGAAGGAACATTAATACTTTTATATATTTCACTTGTTAATTCAATTAAAGAATCGTTATTTATATAAAGTGGATAAGGTAAATAATTAATATCTTCTTGATAATAATTTTTAACTGCATCAATTGCATTGGCAACCAAAAAAATTCTACTTGGTTCCATATCAGGAATATAATCAAAAACGAAGTCAAAAATATCCATACTTTCATTATAATCATATGTACAATTATCTTTGCATCGCTTATCATATTGCTGAAGCATGAAGTCATAAGTATTAATTGTATCTTGTAATTGATCTTTATTTTTTAAATTATTCTTTTGAACTGTTTTTTTTAACATATTTCTTATGTTTATTAATTCTTTGACATTCCACTCATACTTTTTCATAAAAACCACCTTTTGGATGGCTATTATAGATAAATTTGTGCTAAAAGTCAATTTAAAAAATAATCCAAGTATGATATAATACCAAAAGAGGGGATGTGACAGAATGGCAACTGCACATATTATGTCTAATAAAGAGGATATTGCAAGCATTGTAATAATGCCAGGAGATCCTAAAAGGGCTAAATTTATTGCTGATGAATTTTTAACAAATGTAAAAGAAGTAAATAATGTTAGAAATATGTTGGCATATACGGGTTATTACAATAATAAAAAAATAACGGTGTTTCCTTCTGGTATGGGAATACCTAGCATGGGAATATATGCTCATGAGTTGTTTAGCTTTTATGATGTAGATACTATTATTAGAATTGGTACTTGTGGTTCTTATAAAGAGGAATTAGATTTATTTGATTTAATATTGGTAGATAAATCATATAGCGATTCTAATTTTGCAAAATCATATTCTGGTGTTGATACTAATGTAACTATGGGAAATAGTGAACTTAATAAAAAAATTGAAAATACTGCGCAACAATTAAATAAAAAACTATATGTTGGCAATGTTTTCTGTAGTGAATGTTTTTACTCATTAAAAAATGAAAATTCTAAATTAATAGCAGAACATGATTGCTTAGCTGTTGAAATGGAAAGTTTTGCCTTATTTCATATAGCTGAAAAATTAAAAAAGAAGGCAAGCGTAGTATTAACGGTATCCGATTCTTTTATAAGTAAAAAAGAAACCACAGCACTAGAAAGAGAAAAAGGATTAAAGGATATGATTCATTTAGTTTTGGAATCAATTTCATAATAAAAATAATAGCAATGAGTATAATATAAAGGGTGAGGTGAATTATGCAATATCAAAAGATAGAATTAGGATCATATAACATTCATATGATTAAAACGGACAAATTCAAAACAGTAAATATGCAGATAATATTTAGTGATGAAATAAAAAAAGAGGAAATTACTAAAAGAAATTTTTTGGCAGATATGCTTACATATTCTTCGAAAAAATACCCAACTAAAAAAGATTTAGCAACAGCATCGCAAGATTTATATGCTGCTAGTGTATATTCTACTTGTTATAGATTAGGTAAATATTATAATACTGATATAAATTTATATTTTTTGAACGAAAAATATACCGAAGAAGGTATGGCTGAAAAAAGTATTGAATTCTTGAAAGAAGTTATTTTTAATCCTAATGTCACTAATAATAAATTTGACAGCACTTCATTTCAAATTGTTAAAAATAACACCAGAATACAAATAGAAAGTTTAAAAGAAGATACTAGAAAATATAGTATGATAAAAATGCTTGAAAACATGGATAAAAATAGTCCATATAGTTACCATGGCTTTGGATATATAGAAGATCTTGAAAATATAAATGAAGAAAATTTATATGAGTACTATAAAAAATTTATTGCTACTTGCAATATAGAAATCTTTATAATAGGGGATATTGATTTTGCTAAGTATGAAGAACTTATAAAAGCTAATTTTAAATTTAATACATATAAAAAGAAGAAAAATGATCCATGTATTATTCACAATAAGATTAGATCAAGAGTTAAAACAGTTATAGAAGAAGATGATATTAATCAATCTAAATTAACTATCGGATGTAAGGTTCATGATTTATCTGATTTTGAAAGAAATTATGTTTTGACAATATATAATATTATCTTAGGTGGTGGTAGTGAATCTTTATTGTTTCAAAGCGTAAGAGAAAAAAATTCACTATGTTATTATGTTTCTTCTTCTTCCAATAAAGTGGATAATTTACTTATTATATCTTCCGGTATTGCTAAAAGTAATTTTAAAAAAGCTCTTACTTTAATAAAAAAAGAAATGAAAAATATAGAGTTAGGTAAATTTGATGAAGACATGATAGAGCGAGCTAAAACTAGATATATAAGTGTTTTAGATGAGATGTATGATTATCCTAATCAAATTATTTCAGCTTATTATGCTTCAGTAGTACTTAATTTTGACTTTCCAGAAATAAGAAAAGAAAAAATTAAAACCGTTACCAAACAAGACATAATAAACATTAGTAAAAAAATAAAAATGGATACAGTATATTTGTTAGGGGGAAAAGGTAATAATGAATAAATTTGAATTAACTGGAACAGATACATTTGTATATAATGAAACACTTCCCTGTGGCTTAAATGTTTATTTAGTAATGTGTCCAAATAAAAAAAATTATTTTATGAGTTATTTTACTAATTTTGGATCTGTAAATGTTGAATTTATTCCGGAAGGTGAAAAAAAATATATAGAGGTTCCTTATGGTATAGCTCATTTCTTAGAACATAAAATGTTTGAACAAGAAAATGGCGATGCACCATTTGATTTTTACTCTAAAAGTGGTACAGGTTGTAATGCTTCAACAGGTTTTAATGCTACTCGTTATATTGTATATGGAACTAATAATTTACAAGAAAATTTAGATTATTTAATTAAATATATTAATAGTCCTTATTTTACAGATGAAAATGTCGAAAAAGAAAAAGGAATTATTGCTGAAGAAATAAATATGTATGATGATAATCCCGAATGGATTTTAACTAGGGAAGTTGAAAAAGCAACTTTTAAAGTACATCCAATTAGGCATGATATAGCAGGTGATGTTAACACTATTGATAAAATAACCAAAGAACACTTATATAAGTGCTATAATACATTTTATCAACCAAGTAATATGGGATTAGTAGTAGGAGGAAATTTTGATTCAAAAGAAGTAATGGATATTATAAAAAATCATCCATTATTGAAAGATAAAAAACCAGGACAACTTCCTAAAGTTAAAGATATAAAAGAGCCATTAGAAGTTACTACTAAATTAGTGGAAATACCATGCCATAATATAGCTAATCCTAAAGCAGGCTTTTCTATTAAACTATCTTTAAAAGAAGTAAAAGATATTTATGACTATAATCTTTATGTGGGAATGATTTTAAATATTATTTTTGGAACATCATCCGTTTTTCGTGAAAAAATGATGGCAAGCAATTTATTAAGCTCTCTTATTTTTGAACGTATGCTAGTAGATGATTATTTAGTTATAACGTTCTGGATAGAAAGTATAAATCCTAAAGAATTAATAGCCAAAATTATTGAAGAATTTAATAATTATAAAATAACTAAAGAAGAAGTAGAACGTTGTAAAAAAGTATGGATTTCTTCTGAAGTTGTTATGACTGATAATGTAGAACTTATAGTGGATAATTTAATAAATGATATTATTGAATATAAAAAAGTTATTTTCGATAAGATACCTACGATAAGAAAAATGAACTTAGAAAAGTTAAACAAAATTAAAGAACAATTATCTTTTGATAATAGTTCTACGGTCATACTTTTACCTGAATAAAAAGAAATAAAGTAAAAACATCTCATCTGAGATGCTTTTTTTGATAGAAGATAAATACTTTATTTCTTCATAAAAATAGTATATAATAAATTAACAAAGGAGAATGAACATGGATGAATCATTAGATAGAAAAAACCTAATTGTTATGAAATTATTACATTATTTCATTACTGAGAAAAATTATAATCCTATTATTTTACAGGGTGCTGAAGATGAAATCTGGCTAGAAAACTTAGAAAGTGATTATAAAGTTATTCGAATAGTATCTAATCATATTCACAATGAAGAACAATTAGATTTTGATTTATATAAAGCTAGACATATTTTAAAAAAGATAAAGAAGAAAACGTTTTCCTTAAAAATGAATGCTCTAAGTATTTTTACTGATTTAGGAGATAATGTCGATTTAAAAGAAACAGGAGATATTGATTGTATCTATTTATATGATGAAAAAGATATTAATAAATATGATTTTTTATATCAATATTTTCCTGATATAAATAGTAAATTAAAGTTTTCAGAAGAAGGATTGCAATTATTTATTAAAATAACTAATGATATAAATCATAAGAATAAAAGTGATGCTGAAAAAGTAGAAGAAGTATTTAAACCTAAGAAAAATATTGTAACAATGGCTTTAGTTGGTATCAATATTATCGTTTATTTAGTTATGGTTTTATCGGGAAAATATAATGAAATTATTTATGATTATTCTACATATGGATCTTTTATTGTTAAAAATCATGAATATTATCGTTTAATAACAGGAGCTTTTTTACATTCAGGAATAATCCATTTAGTATTTAATTGTTATGCCTTATATATTATTGGTAGTCAAATAGAAAATTTTATGGGAAAATGGCGATACTTAGTAATTTATTTTGTCAGTATTTTAACTGCCAGTTTATTATCTATTATTATGAATGATACTCCTAGTGTTGGTGCTAGTGGAGCTATTTTTGGACTTATGGGTGCTCTTTTATATTTTGGATACCATTATCGAGTATATTTAGGAAGTGTATTGAAAAGTCAAATAGTTCCATTAATTATCCTTAATTTATTGATGGGAGCATTTACTCCTGGAATAGATAATTTTGCCCATATTGGAGGATTTATTGGAGGTTTTTTAGCAACAATTGGAGTAGGTGTTAAGTATAAAAGTACTAAATTTGAAATGATTAATGGAATGATTGTTCTTTTATTGCTAATTGCTTTCTTATTCTTTATGGCATTTCGATTTATTTAGTTGCTATGTGATGGAATTGGTGTTAGAATATAACTAGAATGATAGGTGATAAATATGGATAATGATACTACTCATTTATATTCAATTGAAGAGTTTGAAGATAGCTTAGTAGGAGACACTATTAAGGATGTCTATTTAGCGCTAGAAGAAAGAGGATATAATCCCATTAATCAATTAGTTGGTTATTTGATGAGCGGGGATCCTGGTTATATTTCATCTCATAAAGAAGCAAGACAGAAAATAACCAAGATTGATCGTAATAAAATAATAGAAGTAATCTTAAGAGATTATATAAAAAAATTATAATGCGATATTTAGGCTTAGATTTAGGTAGTAAAACATTAGGAGTAGCTATAAGTGATCCTACAGGATTAATAGCTTCTAGTTATACTATTATTAGACATAACGAAGAGTATGACCGATTAGTTGATGATGTCCAAACAATAGTAGAAGAAAAAAAAGTTGAAGAAATCGTTTTAGGAATGCCTAAAAACATGAATAATACTATTGGTCCTAAAGGTGAATTATCTATGCAATTTAAAAACAAACTAGAAAAAAAATTGAATATACCTGTTCATTTAGTTGATGAAAGATTAACAACCAAACAAGCTAATGATTTATTAATAGCTAATGATACAAGTAGAAAAAAAAGAAAACAAGTTATTGATAGTATGGCAGCTACGATAATTTTACAATCTTTTTTAGATAGGAGAAAATAATTATGGAAAATAATAATAATACTTTTAAAGTAATAAATGATGAAGGACAAGAAATATTATGTGATATTTTGTTTACATTTGATTCAGAAGAAACAAAAAAAAGTTATATAGTATATACTGATAATAGTAAAGATGCTGATGGTAATATACAAGTTTATGCATCAATCTATGATCCTAAACAAGATAATCCTAAACTTGATCCAATAGAAACTGATCAAGAATGGAAGATAATTGAAACCATTCTAAATACTCTTCAAGAAGAAATAAAAAAGAAAACTAATAAACCAAATAATGAGAATAGTGAAAATAGCGAGCAATAATGCTCGTTATTTATTGAGGTATATATATGAAATTGTTTAGAAATATAGCACTTATAATTTTAATTATTTTATCTATCATTGTTATAATTTTTGGAATAATATTTAATATTAATTTATCGCCAATCGATAAGTTAGATAATACCAAAATAGTTGTCGTTATTCCTAGTAATACTTCTACTAAAGGAATTGCAAAGATACTAAAGGATGAAGGATTAATTAGAAATGAGAACTTCTTCTATTTATATTTAAGAATATATAAAATTAATGATTTAAAGGCTTCTACTTATGAATTAAGTCCTAGTATGTCATTAAAAGAAATTATATCTACTTTAGAACAAGGTAATAGTTATAATCCAGATGCGGTATCTATTACTTTTCAAGAAGGTATTAATATGCGTACCATTGCATCTATAATAGAGTCAAAAACTAATAATAGTGCTGATGATGTCTATAATAAATTAAAAGATAGTAATTATTTAGATAAATTAATAGATTCTTATTGGTTTTTAGATGGTATTATTAATAATCCTGATATATATTATCCTTTAGAAGGATATTTATATCCAGATACATATTTTTTAAAAAATAAAGATGCAAGTGTCGAAGATATTTTTAAATTAATGTTAGATCAGATGGATAAAAAATTGACACCATTAAAAAGTGATATTGAAAAGAAAAATATTTCTGTTCATGAATTATTAACTTTGGCATCAATTATTGAGTTAGAAGGAGTATCCATACAAGATAGAAAAGATATATCTAGTGTTTTTTACAATAGAATTAGTATGCATATGAGTTTAGGTAGTGATGTTACTACTTACTATGCTTTTAAGATAAATATGACAGATAGAAATTTAACTAATAGTGAAATTAATACTTATAATCCTTATAATACTAGAGGGCCAAAAATGGAAGGAAAACTTCCAGTAGGACCAGTTTCTATACCATCATTTGAAAGTATTGATGCAGCATTAAATCCAACAAGTACGGATTATTTATACTTTGTAGCAGATAAAAATAGAAAAGTTTATTTTACGAAAACTTATGCTGAACATAATGCTAAAATAAAAGAATTAAAAGATGAAGGAGTTTGGTTAGAGTGGTAGAGGTACATTCCAATATTAAGAAGATGAAAGAATACGCTAAAGAAAATAATGTACCTATAATGTTGGACGATGGAATTAATTTTTTAACAAATTTCATAATTAAACATAAAATAAAAAATGTTTTAGAAATAGGAACGGCCATTGGTTATTCAGCTATTATGATGGCTCTTGCTAGTCCAACAGTCAAAATTACTAGTATTGAAAAAGATCATGAAAGATATTTGGAAGCTGTAAAAAATATTAAAAAATTTGATTTAGAAGATCGTATTACTTTAATATATAATGATGCGCTTGAAATTGAATTTGACAATAATTTTGACTTAATTTTTATCGATGCTGCCAAAGGAAAAGATTTAGCTTTTTTTGAAAAATTTTCTAAAAATTTAGAATCAAATGGTTTTATTGTGACAGATAATATCAATTTTCATGGTTATGTAGCAAAAGATGAACAAGAGATTAAAAGTAAAAATTTACGATCTTTAGTAAAAAAAATAAAAATTTATATTGAATTTTTAAAAAACAATCAAGAATTTAATACTACTTTTTATGAAATAGGTGATGGTATTTCTGTAAGTAGTAGAAATTAATTGTTAAATGTAAAAATTTTGCAACAGAAATGTTGCTTTTTTTCTTGCAGAAACCCTAGGGGGGGGGGGTATA
>CANQDV010000023.1 GCA_947593955.1 uncultured Bacilli bacterium
AAAGAATTAACTAAAGTTTTAAAAGAAGGAAAATATAAAATAGTTCATTCTCATATAAATACATTATCTGTATTTCCTCTGTATTGTGCTAAAAAAGCAAAAGTACCTGTAAGAATAGCACATAGTCATTCAACAACAAATAAGAAAGAATGGAAAAAGAATTTAATGAAACAAATGTTAAAACCATTTAGTAAATTATTTGCAACAGATTATTTTGCATGTACAGAATACGCAGGAAGATGGCTATTTGGAGACAAAGAATTTGATAAAGGAAATATATATGTATTAAACAATGCTATAGAGGTAGATAAGTTTAAATATGATGAAAAGATAAGAAAATTAAAAAGAAAAGAATTAGAAATAAAAGATAATCAAATAGTAATAGGTCATATAGGAAGATTTGTTGCTCAAAAAAATCATACATTTTTAATAGATATTTTTAATGAAGTACATAAACAAAATAAAAATACAATTCTTCTATTAATTGGTCAAGGGCCATTACAAGAAGAAATAAAAGCTAAAGTAAATGATTTTGGGTTAAAAGAGTCAGTAATATTTCTAGGTCAAAGAAATGATGTTAATGAACTTTATCAGGCAATGGATGTTTTTTTACTACCAAGTCTTTATGAAGGATTAGGCATGGTTTTGATAGAAGCACAATGTAATGGATTACCTTGTGTTTGTTCTACTGAGGTACCTATAGTTGCTAAATTAAACGAAAATTTAAATTTTTTAGATTTAAATTCTTCGCTAAAATTTTGGGCAGATGAAATTTTAAGAAGTAGTAAATCTTTTGGAAGATTTGATTGCTCAATTTATGTAAAGCAAAGTGGCTTTGATATTGAAAAGGAAACAAAATCTTTAGAGAAAAAATATAAGGCTTTATTATAGGAGTTGAATTTTGTGAAAAAAGTAGGAATTGTTTTTGGAGCTTCATTTGATGATAATTATATAGTTAAACATACTAAATGTGATAATGTTAATGATTTAAAAAAATGAAAAACAGATAAGATTTTAGAAATTAATTTTAGAGATAAAAGTAAATATGGTTACAAATATCCATTTATGACTATAAAAACTAGTAATGGAACACATAGCGAGGTTATTGACACAGATCCTTATTTAAGAGCTCTTTTTGGAGATTATTCTGTTAGACCATCATGCTATTTTTGAAAGAATTTTACAATATGGAATTGTTTTAATGTAAATGAAATCGATAAGACTTATGATGATGATAAAGGGACAACTAGAGTTATTGTTCAGTCACAGAAAAGACAAAAAATTATAGACAAATTGAATAATGCAAAAATGAAAGAAATACCTGTTGATTTGCTGTGAATAAAGTAAAAAAAGACTTATAGTGTTAAATATAATGTTAATAGAGAGGATTTTTTGTTTACATTAATGGTGGAAATTTAATTGATGAATATTTTCCTATTAATTTTAAAACAAAAATTAATAGTTTCATCAGAAAATTTTTGAGTAATATTGGGTATATTTTAAAGTAAAAATATTTGCAAAAAAAATTTTAAATAGGTAGGTTATTTATGAAGAAAATAAAGGTATTAGAAGTTGGATTAACCTATAAATTAGGTGGAATAGAAAATTTTTTAATTAGCTACTTCAAAAAAATAGATAAGAATAAAGTTGAAGCAGACTTTATTAATGTATTTGAAAAGACTAAAGAAGAATCATTTTACGATGAAATGACCTCAAACTTTAATGTTTACAATTTACCTAATTACAGATTTCATCCAATTAAATTTATTAAAGAAATAAAAAAATTAAATGAAAAAGAAAATTATGATATTTTTCATTATAATATGAATTCAGCTTGCTACTTAGTTCCACTTGTTGCTGCCAAGATTTGTAAAATAAAAGTGATTATAGCTCATTCTCATAATTCTTCTAACGATAAAGGTGCATTAAAATCATTTTTACATTTTGTGAATAAAAGATTTATTCCGTTGTTTGCAAATACATATTTTGCTTGTTCGGAAATTGCTGGAGAATGGTTCTTTAACAAAAAAATTAGAAATTCAAAAGATTATTATATTATTAATAATGCAATTAATATTGAAAAATTTAAATATGATGAAAAAATTAGATTATATTTAAGAAATAAGTTAGGTATTGCTAATGATACTTTTGTCATTGGACACGTTGGAAGGTTTAAGCCACAGAAAAATCATTTGTTTTTGATTGATGTCTTTAATGAATATTTAAAGAAAAATAAAAAATCAGTTTTATTATTGATAGGTGAGGGTCCATTAGAGCAACAGGTTAAGGAAAAGGTAAAAAATCTAGGTTTAAGTGATAATGTAATTTTTTTAGGCCATTGTTCTAATGTCAATGAATTTTATAATGCTATGGATATATTCCTACTGCCTAGTTTATATGAAGGCCTTCCATTCGTTGGCGTGGAAGCTTTGACAAATGGTTTAAATTGTATTTTCTCAAATACTATTACTAAAGAAATTGACATACTAAAAAATATAAAATTTATTGATTTAAAATTAAATGAGTGGGTAAATGCAATTGTAGAAGTTGAAAAAAAGTCTAAAAATGATAGAAAAAGTAGCTATTATAAATTATTGAAGTCTAATTATAATATAGATAAGGCGAGTAAAGAATTAGAAGATATTTATAAAGATAGATTATCAAGATTTTAAACATTTAAATTATTTTATGAGGTGATAAAGTATGATAATATACATATTTATGATTATTTTTACAACAATTTGTTCTTTTATAGCATTTAGTTATAAAAAAATGTACATAAAAGATAAAAAAAATAATTTGAAAATTATATATTTATTATTTGCTCTATTAACTATTTTAATTCCCACTTTAATATCAGGCTTTAGAAGTATAACTGTTGGAACTGATTTGGGTGGAACTTATCTTAATTTTTTTAATGAAATAGCCTCTAAAAACTTTAATGTTAGAGATTTAGGATATGGATTAATAAATTATTTTTCGTTATTAATATCGAACGATTTTCAAGTTTTAATTTTTATTACATCTTTGATTTTTGAAATAATTTCTTTTGTTGGTATTTATAGGCAATCCGATAATCCTGTTTTAAGTACGTTATTATTTTTCCTTACTAATGTATTTTTTATATCTATGAATATGATAAGACAGAGTATAGCAACTTCAATATTTATTTTATCTATTCCCTCTTTAATTAATAGAAAGCCGTTTAAATATTTTTTAATAAACATTATTGCATTTTCTATTCATTCATCAGCTATTTTATATTTCCCATTATACTTTATAGTTAATAAGAAATTAAAGATAAAATATATATTTTTCTTGTTACTTATTTTTTTAGTATTTAAATCGGTGTTAGTTAACTTGGTTGTTAAGCTTTTATATAATGTTAATTTTTTTAGGATTTATTTTTCTTGGTATATTAATTCAAAATATAATACTGGATCTTCAGGTTTTTTTAGTATTTTAGTGAGTGGTGCTATTTTTATTTATTTATTATCATTATATAAAAATGCAAGTGATGATAAAAAATATAACTTTCTTTTATGGACCCAATTAATATCTCTAATATTATTATTTTTAGCTTCAGGGTTGCCACTTATGCTAAGAACTTCTTGGCTATTTTCATTCCCATTATATATTTATATTCCGGCTACTTTTAAATATATAGATGATAGGAAACTTAGAGTTATATTGAAGACTGGTATTATCTTTTCATATTGTGTGTATATGGTTATAACGATTTTTATTTTTAAGTATCATGCGGTAGTTCCATATACTAGTGTATTATTTGATTAAATCGAAAAATGAAAATTGTCTGAAATTTTTAATAATTAGTTATGTTTAAGTGAAAGGTCTCTGTGATTAATATGAATAAAGATATAATTATATCTGTGGTTGTTCCTGTTTATAATGTAGAAAAATATTTGGAAAAATGTATTAATAGTATTTTAAATCAAACGTTCAAAAACTATGAGTTGATATTAGTTGATGATGGTTCTACAGACAAGTCTGGAAAAATTTGTGATGATTATTTAAAAAAAAATTCACAAATAAAGCTAATTCATAAAAAAAATGGTGGATTATCAGATGCAAGGAATGCAGGAATTGTAATTGCTTTGGGGGAATATATAACATTTGTTGATTCTGATGATTATTTAGATAGTGAATATTTAAAAGTAATGTATGAAATGGCTATTAATTATTCAGCAGATTTAGTTATGTGTGGTAGTCAAAATGTCTATGAAAATAAAAAAAATAATTTAATAAAAAATGAAAATATTGTTAGTGAAGTAATTTCCAAAGAACAAGCATATAAAAAAATATTATTACAAGAAGGTACAGATGTAAGTGCTTGTCGTAAGTTGTATAAAACTAAAATTTTTAAAGAGAATGAAATTTTATATCCAGTTGGTAAGCTTTATGAAGATATTCAAATTATTGATAAAATAGTTGAAAATAGTTCAAAAATTGTGATAACTAATTACATTGGTTATTATTATTTGCAAAGAACTGGAAGTATAATGTATGGGGGGATATCTGAAAAAAATTTTGTTTTAATTGATGCTATAACTAGATTAGCCTTATTTATACAAGATAATTATCCCAATATTTCATATGCTGCTAATAAAAGATATATATATTGTAATTTTCACATTTTAGGAAGAGCAATTTTTGATAAAGGATTTGAAAAAGAATGCAATAAAATAAGAGATAATATTTTAAAATATAGTGATGAAATATTAAATAGTAATTTGTATAGCTTAAAGGAAAAGTTTGCTACAAGGACTTTAAAAATGGGTTTAAAGCCATATAAATGTTTTTGGAAGATTTATTGTATTTTAAGAGGGAAAAAATTCAAATGATTAGTAGGTGATTTAAATATGAAAAAAATCGCAATAATTACTCAGCATCAAGTGTTTAATTATGGTTCTGTTTTGCAAGCATACGCAACTCAAAAGATTTTTGAAGGCCATGGTGTTAATGTACAAGTTATAGATTATATTTCTGAAAGATGGGATAATAAGAAACTTTTCTGGAATATTAATAAAAAAGGCAATTGTTTTTATGTTTTAATATATAAAATTTTAAGAATACCAATAATTTTAAAAAGAAAATCGCAGTTCTGGGGTTTTACTAAAAAATATTTAAATTTAACTAAAAGATACATATATTATGATGATTTAGTTAAAAATCCACCAGATGCAGATATGTATATTGTTGGAAGTGACCAATGTTGGAATAGCTTCTATAATGGTATTGATAAAGCATATTTTTTACAATTTGGAAATAAAGATGTAAAAAGAGTATCTTTTGCTACTAGTGTTGGTAATGATTTTTATAATTTTGATGAAGAAAAACAAATAAAGACATATTTAAAGAAATTTAGTAATATATCTGTTAGAGAAAAAAATTCTATAAAACTCATTGAAAGTATAACAAATAAAAAAGTAATCAGTTTAATTGATCCAACGTTGCAAATTTCTAAAAAAGAATGGGAAAAACTTGCCAAAAAAAGGAAACTAGTTAAAGAAAAATATTTGTTATTATTTTTATTATATAATGAAGATTTAAATGCTTCTAAATATGCTAAAAAGATTGCCGATTCATTAAATTTAAAGGTTGTAGAACTTTCTTGGCAGTTTAAGAAAAATTCTCTCGCTGATATTTTATTGACTCATAAAACACCAGAAGAATTTCTCTCATTGGTAAGAGACGCAGATTTCATAGTTACAAATTCTTTTCATGGTTTAGCATTTAGCCTTATTTTTGAAAAACAATTTATAGTAATAAAGAGATCTCAATTTAATAATAGAATATCTAATCTATTAGATATAGTTAAATTGACTGAAAGGCTTGTTGAATCAAGTTTGGATTGTTCAATACTAAACAAAAAAATAAATTATGAAGAAGTCGAAAAAATTATTGAAAAAGAGAAAAACAAAGCTAATGAGTATATAATAAAAATTTTACATTAAAAAGGAGAAGTATGAAAAAGAATTTTATTGTTTTAAAGAATGAAAGAACAGATGTATTTTTTAAATATTATGAGGATATTTTTAATTATTATTCAAAAAAAAATGGTTTATTATTTAAAATTATAAAAAAGTTTAATTTGCCTTTTTTAAGTATTTATTTTGGTGAATGGAAAAATATACTAAATCAATACAAAACTATAATATTATTTGACAATGGTTTTGATAATCAAATTCCTAAATATATAAGAAAAAAAAATAAAGATATAAGGATTATACTTTTTTACTGGAATAAAATATTAGAACATTCAAAAAAATTTTTAAACAATAAATTTGTTGATGAGTATTGGACTTTTGATATCAATGATGCCAAATTATATAATATGAAATATAATCCACAGTTTTATAGTTACAAAATGAAATTGCCAAAATGTCAATTGAATAATGATATTATGTTCGTAGGTAAAAACAAGGGAAGAAAAGAAGCTATATTGGAATTGAAAAAAATATTAGAAAGGAAAAATATTAGATGTAATTTTAAAATTATTGATGAAAACTGCCCTAGTATATCATATGACGACTATTTACATGAAGTTGCTTGCTCAAAGTGTATTTTGGAGTTTAATCCTTTTTTGCAAACAGGTTTAACTTTAAGAAGTTTAGAATCTTTATTCTTTTCAAAAAAGTTAATTACAAATAATAAAGATATAATAAATTATGATTTTTATAATAAAAAAAATATTTTTGTTATTGGAGTGGATAATATAAAAAATATAAAAGAATTTATAGATAGTGACTATGAAACTATAGATAAAAAGATAATTGATAATTATGATTATGAAAATTGGTTAAAAAGATTTATGTGAGGTATATGAAATGAAGAAAATTATATTAAATGAAAAATCAAAAATTTATATTTTATGCCCTGCTTATATAAAAACAGGCGGACCAGAGTTGCTACACCAACTATGTTGGAAATTAAATGAGAAAAAAATTGATGCCACTATGGCATATTATAATATTGGAGATAGTAAAGATTATAGAAATAAGGAATTTGACATATATACTGACAAGTTTGTACAATTCGATAAAATAGAAGATGATAATAATAATTATTTAATAATTCCAGAAAGTGTAGTAGCAATAAATTTATCTAAAAAATTTAAAAATATAAAAAAAATTATATGGTGGCTTAGTGTAGATAATTTTACTAAAGGTTTTGGTGTTTTAAGACCATTAAAAATTCATGGCTTAAGATACTTTAAAATGATTAAAAAGAAAGCCATAATATTTAGTTTAAAATATGTTAAATCTATGTATTTACATTTGTGTCAGAGTTATTATGCAATTGATTATTTAAAGAAAATAGGTATTACTAACTCTGTTTATTTATCTGATTATATAAATAATATTTATTTATCTAATCATAAAAATGTAAAGAAAGAAAATGTAGTTTTATTTAATCCAAAAAAAGGTTATAAATTTACACAAAAAATTATTAAAGCTTCTCCAAATATAAAATGGATTGCTATTCAAAATCTTACATCAGAAGGAGTATTGAATCTTCTATTAAAAAGTAAAGTATATATAGATTTTGGTCATCATCCTGGTAAAGATAGATTTCCAAGAGAAGCCGCAAGCTGTGGATGTTGTATTATAACGGGTATGAAAGGGGCAGCAAAATATTATGAAGATGTTTCTATTCCAGCAGAGTTTAAATTTGAAAGTAACAAAAAAGAAATAGCTAATATTATTTCTAAGATAGAAGAGTGCTTTAATAATTTTGATTCTGAAAGTTTAAAGTTTGATGATTATAGAAAGAAAATTAAATTAGAAGAGCAAAAATTTGAAAGGGATATTGAAGAAATTTTTATAGTTAAATAAGGTGAGTTAAATGAAAAAATCTATAAAGAAAAATTATTTATATAATGTTACATACCAACTTTTATGTATTATTTTACCTATAATTACTACTCCTTATTTGGCACGAACACTTGGTCCAACAGGTACGGGTATTTATGGATATACAATATCAATAACAACATATTTTGTATTGTTTGGTTCTCTTGGAATTTCTTTATATGGACAAAGAGAAATTGCTTATAATCAAAATGATATTAATAAACGAAGTAAAGTTTTTTTAGAATTGTTTGTTTTTCGAATGATAACTATGAGTCTTGCAATGATACTTTTCTTTTTCTTCTTTTGTTTAAAAGGACAATATCATTTATATTATAGAATTTTGACTTTAGAGTTAGTTTCTAATATATTTGATATAAGTTGGTTTTATCAAGGAATTGAAGAATTTAAAAAAGTTGTTGTTAGAAATTCATTTATAAAGTTTGTAAATATTATTTTAATTTTTTTATTAATTAATGGTCCTGAAGATACTGGATTATACTTAATAATTTATGTTATGTCTGGTTTATTAGGTAACTTAAGTATGTGGTTGCAATTAAGAAAATATGTGGTTTTCCAAAAGATAAAAATTAAGAACCTTTTTAAGTATTTATTGCCAATATTAGCTTTATTTATTCCCCAAATTGCAGTTCAAATTTATACTGTTTTAGATAAAACAATGATTGGAATTATATTAAAAAATATGAGTGAAGTTGGTTTTTATGAACAAGCTCAAAAAATAGTAAAAATAACTCTAACTTTAGTAACTTCTCTTGGAATAGTAATGGTGCCAAGAATTGCTAATTTGCATAAGAAAAATGACAGAAAACAAATAAATACTTATATGAAAAAAGTTTTTAATTTTGTTTGGTTTTTGGGAACTCCACTATTGTTTGGAATTATTGGTATAGCACAAAAATTTGTCCCATGGTTTTTTGGACCCGGATATAGTAAAGTTATTATTTTAATGATATGTCTTTCTCCAATTATTTATGCCATTGGTTTTAATAATATAATAGGTGTCCAATATTTGATACCTACGGGTAAACAGAAAATATTTACTATTTCTGTTTCTATTGGGGCTATTACAAATTTAATTTTAAATTATGCATTAATAAATTTAATAGGTAGTGTTGGTGCATGTATATCAACTGTTTTAGCCGAAACATCTATTTTAATATACCAGTTATTTTATATATTTAGAAATAATGATTTTGATATAAAATCTTTGTATAAAGGAAGTATTAAATATATTGTTAGTGGGATAATAATGATGGTTTTAGTTTATTTGACGGGGCTACCACTTAAAGCTACAATATTAACAACGTTTATTCAAATATTTGTTGGTTTTGTTGTTTATTTGCTATTAATGTTTATCTTTAAAGACGAATTTTTCTTAGAATATTATAATAGTTTGAAAAAGCAACTTTTAGTGAGGTGTAAAAAATGACATTAAAAAAATTAATACCTGTTAAAGTTAAATATAAAATAAAATATTTACTTAAAAGAGCAAGACAGCTTAATTATGGTAAATCTGAAAAAATTTTATATGTATTAAAAAATTATTTTAAAGTAAAAGTTATTAGTGGAGATGATGCTAGTGAAAAAATTATGTCACAAGCAAAAATAAAGATTGTTAAAAACGATAATTTTGTTGTCTCTTTAGATAACAATATATTGAATTTAAACCCTAAAATTATTAGTAATATTACAATTGATTATGGACAAGTTTTAAAGTACTCAATTAATGATATAAAAGATAGATATAAAAATTCTAATGATAGTTATAGTGTTAGAGAATATAAATTTATTTTGGCTGTTGAGTTATATGTTAATAAAATAATTAAAAATTTAAAAAATAATGATAAATTACTAATTGATAATCTAAAAAAAATACTAAATAGTAGTGATTTAAATTTTCATCAAGCTTTACAAAAAATATTGATATTTAATACAATTGCTTGGCAAATAGGAATGAAATTAAATGGATTTGGTAGGCTTGATAAAATATTAGATAGTTATTATGAAGAAAATGAATTCAACAATAAATTGTTATTTGAATTTTTAAGTATAATAAATTCTAATTATAATTTTAAGAGTGGTGAATTGCTTGGTGATACTGGTCAGATAATTATATTAGGTGGTTTAGATGAAAATGAAAAATATTTTTCAAATAAATTAACTTATAAGTTTATAGAGACATTAAAAAAATTAAATAAGCCTGATCCTAAAATACTACTTAGGGTTAGTTCTAAAATGGATATTAAGTTATTAACTGTTGCTGTTGAATGCATAAAAACAGGAATAGGAAGCCCTTTACTTTCAAACGATGATGTAATAATTCCAATTCTTAAAAATTTTGGTTGTGGTATAGACTCGTATAATTATATAACTTCTGCATGTTGGGAACCTTTAATTGCTGGAATGTCTATGGACCAAAACAATATTTGTGGTCTTAATTATTTAGAGCCACTTGATAAAATTTTAAATACTAATAATGTTTCATTAGATAATTTGGAAGAATTGTATATCGAAGAATTAAAAAAATATATAAAAGATAAAGTCAATTTAGTTAATTCTTATATTTTTCCGTATAATCCTTTGCTATCAATGTTTACAAGTGATTGTGATAGAAAACATAAAGATGTTTCTGAAGGTGGTGCTAAATATAGCAACTTTGGATTTACTACAGCTGGTCTTGCTAATTTAACTAATTCTTATTTTAATTTAAAGAAATATTGCCAAGAGAAGAAAATATATACTTTTGATGAATTAAATGAGAAAAGAAAAAATAATTACTCTGATTCTTCAGTATTAAAACTACTTAAGAGTAATGAAAAAAAGTTTGGGCTAGATGATGAAGAGGTTATTAATTTCGTTAATAAAGTAATTAGTATAACTGGTGAAGAATTAGCAAAATATCGAAATAAGTTTGGAGGTAAGTTCAAGTTTGGTTTAAGTTCTCCTGATTATATAAACTTTTCACGAAATTTAGCTGCATCTTTTGATGGAAGAAAAAATAAAGAACCATTAAACGTTCATATTTCTTCTAATTATTCATTTGATGAAACTATTTCGTTTGCTTGCAAATTAAATTATGATGGATTAGCTTTTAATGGTAATGTAATTGATTTTATTATCACACCTGATTATATTGAAAATAATAAAGAGAAATTTGTTCAATATATTTATAAATCTATTGAAGATGGCTTTTTTCAAATGCAAATGAATGTTGTAAGCAGTAAAGTTTTAATTGACGCCAAGAAAAATCCTGAGCAGTATCCAAATTTAATTGTAAGAGTTTGGGGATTTAGTGCCTATTTCAATGATTTGCCAGAAGATTATAAAAATGTCTTAATAGAAAGAGCTTTAAAAAATGAACAATAACATTGTAGTAGGCAATATTCAAAAAACTTGTTTTCATGATGGGCCAGGAATTAGGACCACTGTATTTTTAAAAGGATGCCCAATAAGATGTCCATGGTGTGCTAATCCTGAAAATTTATCTTTAGATATTAAATACACTTGTGATATTGATAAGTGTGATTATAATAATTGTCCTTATAATCTTGATTGTAATGGTTTTAATTCAAATCAACAAACCTTAAAGAAAAATGAAAAAGAATGTCCTCTTAATGCTATTAAAGCTACTGGAAGTACAATAACCACTAAAGAATTAGTTAAACAATTATTAAGCATAAATAATCATGATGGTATAACTTTTTCTGGAGGAGACCCATTATTCCAAGCATATGCTTTAAAAGAAGTTTTGAGGAAATTAAAAAACAACAATATCAATATTTGTATAGAAACATCCCTATATTCAAATCCCAATAATCTTTTACAAATTATTGATTATATTGATACTTTTATTATTGATATTAAAATACTTGAAGAGAAAAAATGTAGGCAAGTTTTAAATGGTGATGTTAATAATTTTTATACAAATGTAGAAAGAGTTTTTGAAAAGAAAAAAAGTGTAATTTTTAGAATTCCATTAGCTGATAATCTAGTTTATAACGATGTTAATGTTAACTTAATATTAAAATTTCTTAAAGACCATAAACCTTTAAAAGTAGAAATTTTTAAATTACATAACTTAGCTCAAAAAAAATATGAAGCATTAGGATTAAAATATAATTTTAATAAAGAAATTTCAGACATTAAAGTGAGAAATTTTCAAAATATGATTTCAAAAGAAGGCATTAATGTAGAAGTTATTTCATTTTAAATGGAGGTATATAATGTTATTGTTATTGATTTTATTAATAATAGTTATTTCATCTTTATCATTAAAAAGCAAAGATAACAATTTTTTTGATATTAATTATTGTAATAATTTAAAAGGGTTGTGTGTTTTACTTATCCTTGCTAATCATGTTGTTGCAACGACATCATCAGAATATTGCTTTTCAAATTTATACTTAAATTTTGGTAATTGTACTGTTGCTTTATTTTTTCTGATATCAGGATACGGAACAATGTATGGATATTTGAACAAAAAAAATTATTTTAAATCGTTTTTAAAAAATAAAGTTATTAAAATTCTTTTTCCATATTTAATTGCTAATCTTATCTTTTTATCAGTAAGAATTGTTTCTAATAGTTTTTCCTTAAATAATATTTTTACAGCTTTTTTGAAAGGAGAACCTTTGGTACCTTTTTCATGGTATATTATTGCGATAATGTATTTGTATATTACATTTTATATTTCTTTTAAGCAAAATAAAATTAATAAAAATGTTTTGTTTTTAACGTTTTGTGTATTTTATTTTCTAACAGTAAGATATTTTTTCTCATGGTCTTCACATTGGTATACTTCTTTTATGGGCTTTGCTATTGGTGTTTATTTGAGTGGATTATTTAATAAAAGCAGAAAAATTAATCTTATTCGTTTAGGAATTGGGGGGGGGTTGTTTATAGTACAATTTATAATAGGAATGTTTCTTATTAGTACTTTAAAAAATGATACAGATATTATTTATGTAATAGTTCAAATGCTATGTTCAGTTGGAGTCTGCTTTTTCATTTATGAATTAAGTAAAATTATTAATATTAAAAGTAAATTTCTAGAATTCTTAAGTCATTATTCTTTAGAAATATATTTATATCAAGGCTTTTCTATAGCATTATTAAGAAAAATATCTTTAATATATAACAATAATATTTTGTTTATTTTTGGCACATACATTTTAACAATAGTCTTGGCAGTTTTAATTAAGAAAGTAACAGATTATACAGTAAAATATATGAGAAAAATAGTCTAAAAATAATTATTTTATGACTTTAATCAAATGGAGGAATGATGTTTTTTATGAAATATGATTATTTAATAGTTGGTTCTGGTTTGTTTGGAGCAACTTTTGCAAATTTAGCAAAAAATGAGGGAAAGAAAGTTTTAATTATTGAAAAAAGAAATCATATAGGTGGTAACATTTATACAGAAGAAATTAATGGAATAAATGTTCATAAATATGGAGCACATATATTTCATACAAACTATAAAGAAGTTTGGGATTATGTAAATTCTTTTGTAGAATTTAATAGATTTACTAATAGTCCTATTGCTAGAATAAATAATGAAATATATAATATGCCTTTTAATATGAATACTTTTTCTAAAATATGGAGTGATGTTATAACTCCAGAAGATGCTATTAAACATATTAATGAGGAAAGAAAAGAAATAACTCATGAGCCAATGAACTTAGAAGAACAGGCTATTTCATTAGTTGGTAGAACTATATATGAAAAATTAGTTAAAGGTTATACTGAAAAACAGTGGAATAGAGATTGTACATTATTACCACCATTTATAATAAAGAGATTACCAGTAAGATTTACTTATGATAACAATTATTTTGATGATTTATATCAAGGAATTGCTATTGGTGGCTATACAAAATTAATAGAAAAGATGCTTGAAGGGATAGAAGTTAGACTTAATACGGATTTTTTTGATAAAAAGGAAGAATATATTGAAATGGCAGAAAAAATTATTTATACTGGGCCATTAGATGAATATTTTGACTACAAATTAGGAAAGTTGGAATATCGTTCTTTAAGATTTGAAACCAAGATTTTGAATGTTAATAATTATCAAGGAAATGCAGTTGTAAATTATACTGGTCATGAAGTTGATTATACAAGAGTTATTGAACATAAGCATTTTGAATTTAAAAAAGATAATGATATAACAGTTGTAACCTATGAATATCCTGCTGACTATGAAGAAGGTATGGAAAAGTATTATACTGTAAATGATGAAAAGAATAATGAATTAGCTAAAAGATATACTAAATTAGCCTCAGAAGAAAAAAAAGTTATTTTTGGTGGGCGATTAGCTGAATATAAATATTATGATATGGATGATGTAATAAAACAAGCTTTTGATGTTTTTGAAAAAATAGAAAAATAGGATGGTGTGAATATGTATACTGATTTAAAATCTTATCAAATAATAATAGCTTTATTAAAAAAATATAATATAAAACATTGTGTACTTTCTGCTGGTAGTAGAAATGTACCTTTTGTTCATTCTGTTGAACAAGATGATTACTTTAAATGTTATTCAGTTGTAGATGAACGAAGTGCCGGTTATTTTGCATTGGGATTAGCGCAAGAATTAAATGAACCTGTTGTTATATCTTGTACATCTTCTACAGCAGCTTGCAATTATTATCCAGCCGTTGCAGAAGCATTTTATCAAAACGTTCCTTTAATAGTTTTAACTAGTGATAGAAATCCAGCAATGTTAGGTCAAAGAGAGGACCAAATGATTAATCAAGTGGGAATGTATGATCGTCATGTAAAAAAATCCGTTAATTTACCTGTAAGTATAGAAAATGATGATGATTTTATTTATTGCCAAAGGTTAATAAATGAAGCTTTATTGGAACTTACGCATCATACTAATGGGCCAGTTCATATTAATATCCCTATGAAATATTATAGTATGGATTTTAATACCAAAGAATTACCTAAGGTTAATAAGATAGATAGACTTAGTGTTTTTGATAATAAAAAGTTGTGGAAAGAAAAGCAAACAATTTTGGAACAAGCTCAAAGAATATTAATTTTACCTGGACAGAATTATTATATTTCCGAAGAATTAAAAATTTCTTTAAAAAAATTTTTTGAGAAGTTTAATTCTTCAGTAGTTATAGAATATATGGCAAATTTAAATGATGAAGAAACAAATAATTTGTTCTTATGTATGGATTCAAGATATATAAGTAAGAAAAAATTTAAAGAATTATTGCCAGATATAGTTATATCATTTGGCGGCAATATTATGAGTGGAATAAAAGATAATTTAAGATTAAATTGTTTTAAGTTTGAACACTGGTTAATTAATCCAGACGGAACTGTAATAGATTTATTTAAAAGTTTAACGACAATTTTTGAATGTCCACCAGAGTATTTTTTTGATTATTTTGTAAAAAATAGTAATCAAAAAATAAAAAACAATTTGCATTACAATAATTTATTGATTAATTATAAAAATGAAATTGTTTATCCAAATTTTGAATGGTCTAATGTTTATGCAATAAAAAATCTTGTTGAAAAAATTCAAAAAAATTCAATTTTACATTTAAGTATTAATAACTCTATAAGACTTACAAATTATTTTAATGTTGACCCGACAATAAAAGTTTATGCAAATATAGGTACTTTTGGAATTGATGGATGTATGTCTTCTTTTATAGGACAATCAGTTGTTAATTACAATAAACTTAGTTACTTAATTATTGGAGATTTGTCATTCTTCTATGATATGAATTCACTAAGGATAAAACATATAGGTAATAATGTAAGAATTTTATTAGTAAATAATCATGGTGGTGGAGAATTTTATTATAATAAAAGTTGGATAAATGAAAAAAGTGATTTGCATACAACTGCTAAACATAATCAATCAGCTGAAGGATGGGCAGAATCTATTGGATTTAAATATTTGAAAGCAGAAAATAAAATTGATTTTGATAAAAAACTAAGCGAATTTATGAATCCAATTAGTAATAAACCTGTATTATTTGAAGTGTTTACTGAAATGGAAAATGATTCTAAGGTAATTTATAGTTTTTACGATTTAAATAGACCAAAAAATGTGGCTGAAGAATTGGAGAAAAATAGTAAAAGTTTTATAAAAAAAATAATTGGAAGTGAAAATGCTAGAAAATTGAAAAAAATTATTAAACATTAGATAGGAATGTTTTGATTATATATAAGGAAATAATATATGATATGTTTTTTGATATTTTTTGCAATATTAAAATTAATTTTAATTGATAAAGGATCAAAAAACTCTGTACCATTATCAATTAAAATAACTTCAAATAATCGAGAATATTCATCATTATTTAGTAATATTCTTAAATCATTAAAGACTTTAGAAACATATTTTGATTGTTTATATGGTAAGAGGTAAATCAACATAAGATGAGAAGCTCTAAAATAGATTGTAAGCATACATTTACCACCTTTCCCACATTGAGTACCAATAATAGTATCCATTTCAACAATCGAAGCATTAGGATGTAACTCCATATATTCTTGAAAATCTTTGTAAAATCTTCCAATTTTAATTTTGGGATTGGCAATAGAAGAACTAGAGGAATTAAGTTCTTTTTTTGTTTTAAATCTAACTTTACGATGTAGGTCAATATTTTTAACATCAAATAAACCTAAATCTATATATTTGTAAAATGTAGATTTAGCAAAAGGAATATCTTCAGAATGAGAAATGTATAAATGATTAATAGAGTGATGCTTATTAATCATTAAAGGAGATATTACTTCATTAATATCAGCAATTTGTTCTTTAGAAACCTTTAACTTAGTTCTAGTATTAACTAAAACATTTAAATAATCATTATGAGCTGAAGAAGCATCATAAGTATATTTAATTTTTTTACAAGAAGCTTTTTTATTACAAGAATTGCAAATATAAGGAGGTTTAGAAGTTAAAGGACAAGGATTCAAATCAGAAGCTAATTTTGACCTAAAAATACGATGTTTAAAAACTTCCTTAGAAATAGTTCTTCTAGATTTAGAAATCATATTTTCAATAGCAGTAAAAGTAAAACCCAGATTTAAATATTCTTGAATAGCATATCTATCTTCAAGAGATAGGTGTTTAAATTTTTCATAAAAATCCTTTCTATAAGCAAATAAAACACAAAAAATATTATAAAAATAAAATAAATAAAGTAAAATTTTGATAAAAAAATACAAAATAAAGATGAACTTTATTTTGAAAAATATTATAAAAGAAATAAAAAAATCAAGAATCAAGATGAATTCGTTTCACTCATTCTTGATTTTTTATAAAGTAATAGTTTCCCTAACATTTCTTAAAGTAACATACCGAATAGCTAAAAAACGTAATCTTAAATAAAAAAAAATAACGTTAAAATTTGGTACGAAATTTTTATTGACTAATAGCTATAGGGTAGTTATAATTTAATTAATAATAAAAAATTACAGGCAATTTTTGTTAAAGAAAAGAGAAACGTTTATGAAAAAAATCTTAATATTAGGTGGTACTGGGGCTATGGGAAAAGCTTTAGTAGATTTTATACACGATTTTAACATATATATTTCAACGAGAAAAGACAAAGTTTCTAGTCAAAACATAAAATATATAAAAGGAAATGCTCATGATATAAACTTTGTAAAAAAAATAATTTTGGATAATAATTTTGACGTTATTGTCGATTTTATGTATTATAATTATGATGAATTTTATGAAAGAGTAGACTTATTTTTAAATAATACGAAACAATATATATTTTTATCTTCAGCTAGAGTTTATAGTAATGATGATAAAACAATAGATGAAAAAACAAAAAGAATATTAGATGTTTGTGAAGATAAAAAATATTTGAATACTCATGAATATGCTTTAGAAAAAGCGAGAGAAGAAGATTTATTAATAAGTAAGGAACAAAAAAATTGGACAATTATAAGACCGTATATAACTTATAATGATAATAGATTACAGCTTGGAATTTATGAAAAAGAAAAATGGCTATATAGAGTAATAAGAGGAAAAACAGTTGCAATTCAAAAAAAATTATTAGATAGTATAACGACTTTAACATATGCAAAAGATGTATCTAAGTATATTGCTAAAATAGTGCTAAATGAAAAAGCTTATGGTGAAGCAATTCAAATTGCTAATAATATGAGTGATATAACATGGAAGGATATTGCCGATATTTATAAGAAAGAACTATATAAGAAAAAAATTAAAATGAACTTAAAAGTTATCGAAACAGAAAAATATGATAAACTATTTAATTTTTTTCAATTAAAATATGATAGATATTGTGATAGGGTTTTTAATAGCAATAAACTTGAGAAGATAATTGATGAAAAAGTTACATATGTTGGTATAGAAGATGGTCTTAAAGAATGTATCTCTAAATTTTTTGATAACGTTGATTTAGATAAGATAGAATTAGATGCTAAATTTAATGGTATTATGGATAAAATTACAAAAGAACATACAAGTTTAAAGGAATTTAATAGTTTTAAAGAAAAACTAAAATATATTTTAGCAAGATATACATTATTTTTTGAAATAAAAGGACAGAAATATTAGTTAAAAACTATAAAATATTTTATATGAAAAAAATAAGTATATGCTAAGATAATTATTAATGAATTTCTATAAAAAAGAAAGTGAAAGAATAGAAATAAAAATTGTAATAAGGCTATGTCCTGTTTGCAATAACTCTACAGTTTTTGTTGACTATGCATTGTTTTTTTTATCAAAATAAATTACCCTAACTCGATTGCAAGGGTAATTTCTCTTAAAATGCAAAATGTACTTTTTTGCCTACATGCTTCGACTTCCAACTAAAATAAGGTATATTTTATGAAAATATTTATCTAATATAATGCTTAAAAGTAGGCAAAGACTAAATATAATAATTGGTACTCCAAAATATAGCACAGTTTGCCATAATGCCGTTTGTGGTAAAAGTTTTGTAAGCAGTTTTTTTAATATAGTCAGATTCATCTCATGAAACAAATAAATAGAAAAGCTATATTTTGATATTTTCATAATTATGTTATGTATTTTTTTGTTCGTTATTTTAGTGGTAAACCGATAAAAGAAAATAAAGCCAATAATAATTGAAGCAAAATGTGGAAGATGACTTATTAATGTATTTCTTGCCCAAAAATCAAGAAATATAACAACAATATATGCTATTATGATATAGGGTGCTTTTATTTTATCTATATCATTAAATTTTATGGAGTACTTTACAAAGTAATATCCTAAACAAAAAAATATAAGGGCATCTTGCCTTAGAAAAAAAAGATGTGTTTTAACATTTAGTGCTACCATAATTGATAAAAGCATAAATATAATTTTTGGAAATTTATCGATAAGTTTCTTAATAATTATTGCTAAAATGTTTAGAACTAATAAATCTCTAATAAACTATAATGGATAAAGCATTACACGTTTACTAGCAAAGCCGAGATATGCATCAGCGTACTCTAGTATGCCCCAGTTAGAGATAATGTTTGCTTCTTGCGAAAAGTACGGCCTCAAAAATGTTATATTTTGAGCAATAAAACAAATAATAATCCATAAAGTGTTAAAAATAAGATATGGAACCAATAAAGTCTTTAGTTTTTTCTTGATGTTTTCCATCCATGTAAAATTCTTTTTATACAGCAATACTGCAGAAATGAAGAAAAATCCTGGAACTGCACATTGAGAGATTATGCGAGAAACAAAAAATTTTATCCAGTAAAGCCAAATCGGAACTTGCATAACAACACTTTCTTCAGTAAATACTACTTTTTCTGTATATGAATGGATAAAAATTATCATTATAGTTAGCCAAATTTTAAGGACTTTGATTCGTTCTGATTCTTCAGTATTTATAATATAGTGGCTACTTTTAGTTTTCATAAGATAATCTCTCCTTGTAAAAGTGTTCTTTTTTAAAAAAAATCTATAAAAACTATATCAAAAAATGTAAAAATGTCAAGTGCTTTCAAGCTTTTTACGTTAAATCAATCTAAAGTGCACAATTAAGTGCAATAGGTATAAAAAAGTGCAATTATAAAAGAAAATGCACTTT
>CANQDV010000024.1 GCA_947593955.1 uncultured Bacilli bacterium
GGTAGACACTCAACAACTAATATTCCCTACGAAAATTATATCAAACAATTGTTCTTTATACAATAGAATTTGATACTAAATTTATGACAATTTAGAAAACTCTAATGCTGAATTTATTAAGTTAGGATTATCACAAAAAGAAAGATTAATAAGACTTAATGATTCTGCTAGAAATCAAATGGAGATTTTAAAAAATAATAATGGAATAAAGGAATTAGAAAATATTGATAAGTACTTAATTGAAACTAAATGAATATATGTAAATTTAGAAAACATACTTGAACATTGTCAAAAACAACAAGAATGTGATGATAATGAAGATATTAAGGAATAATATATTCTATATGAAGTTTGGCAATCACTCAACTATTAAATGTTCCTAATAACATTATATTTCTATATTGATGTGTTTGTAATTATGATAAAATATAAATAGTAAAGGAGATTAATATGGACAATAAAGTATTTCATGATATAAGTTATGGTATGTATATAGTAAGCAGTAAAAATGACAAGAATGTAGGGTGCGTTATTAATACATTAACTCAAATAACAAGTGTTAATCCTACTGTTTCTATAAGTCTTAATAAAGAAAATTTTACTAATGAGGTAATTAAGAAAACAAAAAAATTTGGTATATCGATACTTTCAGAAAAAACTAATTCTAATGTTATTTCAAAATTTGGTTTCTCTTCATCTAGAGAAAATGATAAATTTGATGGAATTGATTATGAAGAAATAGATGGAGTCCCAGTTGTTTTAGAAAACATTTGTGGTTATTTAATTTGCGAAGTTGAGAAAATTATTGATGAAGGGACTCACGATGTTTTTATTGCTAAAGTTTTTAATGCTAAAAAGGTAAATCAGTTAGTTCCTATGACATATAGCTATTATCACGAGGTAATAAAGGGTAAGGCTCCTAAAAAAGCTCCTACTTATATAGAAGAAACAGCAAATGAAAATGAATGGGTCTGTGATGTTTGTGGATATGTCTATAAAGGTGATTTACCTAATGATTTTGTCTGTCCAATTTGTGGAGTAGATCGTTCTCACTTTAAAAGAAAATAAAAAAAGTGTCAAATAGGCAACAAAAAATTAAAATTTATATTTACTAACAGTTAACAAAAAGTGTTATAATTTAGTTACAGCGAGTAGCTACTAATATGGTTTTGTCCCATAGGTAGCTATTCATTTTGTTATGAGGTGATGAAAGTGGCTACAGAGTTTAAGTTGTACAATGTTACTAAAGAAGATTTATATGCAAATAAAACTAAAGAACAGAAGGCAACTATTCAAATTGAAATGGTTAAAATGGCAAAAGAAAGAGGGATAAAGCCTACAGCAAGATACTTTAATACTTATCCAGCAACGGTTCGAAGATATTTAAAAAAATATGAAGAAGAAAACGAAAATAAAAACTAAGTTAATAGTATGAAGCAAATTTAAATTATATTATTGTAGTGAGAAAAACCATAAATAATGGTTTTTTCTTTTAGTCTTTTATTGTAGACCAAAATTGTTATATTTCATAAATTATTGTAGAAAGGAAGGTAAAAATGAATAATAATTGTAATTCAAATAATCCTATGGGTAAGTTCCCAAATCCAGGTTGTTGTTCAAGGGTTTGCTATGGTCCAACTGGACCAACTGGGCCAGCAGGACCAGCAACTATAACTGTAGGAACTGTTACTACTGGAGCTCCTGGTAGTGCTGCATCGGTTATTAATACAGGAACTCTTCAACAAGCACGTTTTGATTTTGTTATTCCACAAGGTCCAACGGGTCCAACTGGAGCAACTGGATCAACCGGACCAACGGGACCATCAGGAATAATTGGATCAACAGGTGCGACAGGGCCAACCGGACCATCAGGAGCAACAGGACCAACTGGACCAACAGGTGCAACAGGTCCAACAGGACCAACAGGACCAACTGGACCAACAGGTGAAGCAGGGCCAACAGGACCAACAGGTGAAATAGGGCCAACCGGACCAATAGGTGCTACAGGACCAACGGGTCCAATAGGTGCAACAGGACCAACAGGACCAACAGGTGAAATAGGGCCAACTGGACCAACAGGTGCAACAGGGCCAACGGGTCCAACAGGTCCAGCAGGAGTAGCTCCAACATTAACAGTAGGGGAAGTAACTACTGGAGATCCAGGAACACCTGCTAGTGTAACGATAACTCCTGTTACCGAATAATAAAGAAAGGAAGGTAAACATGCCAAACGGATATAAGTTAAATTTTGTAATACCTGCTGGAGAACCTGGACCAGCTAATGGATTAAATGCTTATGGTGGATTATATTCTACTAATCAACAAAGTATTAATTTAAATGGTGTAGCTCCTATAACAGTAACTTTAGATAATGTAATGGCTCAATCAAATATTGATACAACAGCAAATAATAGCTCTATTACTATAACTAATGCAGGTAACTATGAAATAACATATCGTGCTATTGTTAATTTAAATAGCGAAGGTGAAGTATCTATGTCTGTTCAAAATGGGGGACAAAATTTAGCAGGAACTATTGAAACTCTTACTTTACCAGCTACTCAAGATACAGTACTTACAAATACAGTTATTACGGCATTAAACAATAATGATACTTTAACATTAGTTATATCATCAGGAAGCCAACTTGATGGTAATATAGAAGCAGCTTCATTAGTTGTAAAAAAAATAGATTAATAAGTAAATTGGTATTTAGATTAATGTCTATTTACCAATTTTATTTTTATTATATTTATCAATAATTATTGCAAAAGACATATATTGCAATAGAGGTGAAAAAATGACCAATAAGTATAAAATTTGTGTTTATGCTATATGTAAAAATGAAGAACAATTTATTGATAGATGGGTTGATTCCGTTAGTGAAGCTGATGCTATATTTGTTTTAGATACAGGTTCTACTGACAATAGTATAAAAAAATTACAAGATAGAGGAGTTATTGTTAAGAGCTTAGAAATTAATCCATGGCGATTTGATGTAGCAAGAAATGCCTCTTTAGATATGGTACCTATTGATTATGATATTTGTTTATGTATTGATTTAGATGAAGTAATTGAAACAGGATGGCGTAAAAAGGTTGAAAAGCTTTGGCAAAAAGACACTACTAGAATGTCCTATAATTATAATTGGAGTTTTGATGAAAATAATCAACCAGCTGTAAATTTTTATATTGAAAAAATGCATAGCCGTAATGATTATAAATGGACTCATCCCGTTCATGAAGTTTTAACATATATAGGTAATAATGTGGAAAAAAAGGTTATAACTAATGAAATAACAGTTAATCATTATCCTGATTCAACTAAATCTAGAGGAACGTATTTACCTCTTTTAGAATTATCTGTTAAAGAAGATCCAACTGATGACCGTAATATGCACTATTTAGGTAGAGAATATATGTACTATGGTAAATGGAATGAAGCTATAGATACATTAATTCATCATTTATCGTTACCTAAAGCTACTTGGAAAGATGAACGTAGTGCTTCTATGCGCTTTATTGCTAGATGTTATAAAAATCTTAACCGATATAATGAATCAAAAATGTGGTTAGAAAAAGCTATCACAGAAGCTCCATATTTAAGAGATCCATATATAGAAATGGCAATATTAGAATACACACAAAATAATTGGGAAGAGACTTACAAATATTGTTTAGAAGCTTTAAAAATAACTAATCATCAAAAAACATATATAAATGAACCATTTAGTTGGGATCATACCGTTTATGATTTGCTATCTATTAGTTGTTTTTATCAAAATAAAATGGAAGAAGCCCTAAAATATATTAATATGGCTTTAGATATAAGTCCTAATAATGAAAGACTTATCAAAAATAAAGAATTAATTTTACAATCTTTGCAAGAATAAATATCACCATAGTAAAAGATAAACATAAATTATAGCAGGTGATAAAATATGTATGAACCAATAAATTTGGGATATTCTACAAATGGTCTTGAGCCATATATTGATACTGAAACGGTTATGACTCATTATAATAAACATTATATGAATTACTTAAATAAACTTAATGAGCTTTTGCAAAAGTATGATTTTAATTTTGATGTGGATAAAGAATTAATTGCTAAAAATATTAATGCTTTTCCTGAAGAAGAGCGAAGTGAAATTTTATATAATTTAGGGGGAGTGTTAAATCACGAATTATATTTTAAGAATATGTCTCCATCATTAAATAATAAGCCAATGGGAAGTATTAAAGAAGCCATTGATAAAAAATATGGTAGTTATGAAAACTTTAAGAATGAATTTATTAAACAAGCAATGGATCTAAGAGGCTCTGGTTATGTTTTTTTAGCACTTACTCCTGATGGAGAATTAGATATTATTACGTTAGCTAACCAGAATAGTCCTTATTTCTTTGGATGGACACCACTTATGGCAATGGACGTTTGGGAACATGCTTATTATTTGAAACATAAAAACGAAAAAGGAAATTATTTTGATGACTTTTTTGAAGTAGTGAATTTCCCTTATATTAATAATTTATACGAAGAAAACAAACTATAAAAGACCCATGTCTTTTTTTTATATTATAAATATACTAAATACTTTAAATAATTTATCACTTAATGCTATAAAAGTAACAATACAATCAATAACAAATAAAATGATTAAAATCCAAGTAACCCATTTAGGTATTTTCTTTATTATTTTGTCAAGTAGAGGCATTAAAATATATATAAGTAATAAACTAGCAAGTCCCCATATTAAAGACATAGCAAGAGAAGTATATTTACCTATATGAAATTTTTGATAACTATAATCCCAAAATACTCTTCCAAAAATAAATTCTATGATAGTTCCCCCAATAAATTCTAAAGTTGATAGGAATACAGCACTAAAAATAAATAATAAGAGGGGTTTTTTCTTTTTATTAATTTTTATTTTGTCTAATATATGATTGATTGTAATTATTAATAATGTTCCAAGTCCATATATAGGAGTCCAAAAACCATATAATATTCCACTATCTACATGAGTATATACTATATTTTCAATGATATGACCAATAATTGAAAATATAAAGAAAATATTTAAATAATACATATAGTTCACCATTATTAATATGTAAAGTAAGTTAATATTTATACAGAGTTAATTGAATTTGTCAGTAAATAATTTTATAATAATATTAATACATGAGGTGACTTTATGAGTAATTTAGAAGTTTTAGATAGAGCTACATCATTTACAACTGGTGCGTATATGAAAGCTTATTATAAGGAAGTGGAAAAAGGTATTGTTTCTTATAATGATTTAGAAAAAGTAGCCATATATTATTCTGCTAGTTCTCTTATGAAAGTAATGTATTCTAATGATGGTATTTGTAATAATTATACTAGGAAAGATAATTTACGATATGATGTATCAGCTATTGGTACTGATGGTATTAAAAACGAACTTTTAAAGAATGTAGTAAATGTTACCATTTTCCATAAAATGAATGATACAGAAGAAGGAAAATGCAAATTAAAAAGTTGTAATAAAGATTTTAGCGATGATAAAAATGCTGTCATTATTTTTAATAATATGGTAACTTATGGGTTGGATAAAGCTTACACTATGCTTAGTGATTCTGATATATTATATTCGATGTGTAGATTGTTTTCTAATTATCGACGCGAAGGGAAAAAAGAAATTTTAGATAATATTGCATCTACTAACAATGTGGCTATGTATTTAAACAATGAACTTGATAGCTATTATGCTAAATATGGTAAAAATCCAAAATTAAATAAGAAATGAGATATTGTTTTTTTTAATAAAAAGTGTTACTATGTCTATAGTAAGGAGTGATAGAATGAAAAAAATTATAACGTTATTATGTGTTGTGTTGTTATTAGTTGTTGGTTGTGGTAATAAGGGATTATCTCCTCAAGAAGTATTTGACAAAGCTAGTGAAACAATGTCTGGAGTTGATAATTTTGCAATCAAATTAGGACTTGAAATGGAAGCAACAATTGATGGTGAAAAACAAAATATTGCTATTAATATTAATGGAAAGTCAGATGTTAAGAATAAAGTTAGTGATATGGAAATTGCTATGAATCTTGGTAATATGACTTTCAATATTAAGTCTTATGCTGAGGAAGTAGATGGTAAGACAATAACTTATACTCAAAATATATTAGGAGATAATTATACAAAAGTTGTGGATGAGACAGCTTCATCAGAAATGATTGATTTAGAAGAAATATCAAAAATAATTAACAGTTCAAAAGAAGTAAAGAAAATTAAATCAGATATTGAAGACTTAGATAAGTATGAAGTAACAGTAGCAAGAGAAGATTTAGATGATGTTTTTGCATCTATTGGCACTTTAACGGGAGAAGATATTTCAGGATTAGAAATAAACAGTGATTTAGTCATGTATGCATATATTAATAAAGATGGATATGTTTCTAAAATGTCTATTGATATGACTGATTTAATTGTTCCAGAAGATGGCGTAGAATATAATAAATTATTATTAACTATGGAATTTAGTGATTTAAACAAAACAACAGTAACAATCCCTGAAGATGTAAAAGCTAATGCTGTTGAAGAATCAGAAGAAGAAATATCTGTAACTGGTTAAGATTAAATATTAGACTTAAAAGTTTCATTTGAAACTTTTTTTTATTTTATTTTACTTCTAATCTATAAAAAATGACATGTAATAATAAAAAAATATTTTAATTGAAAAAATAAGATATATTATTCTTATTTAGGAGAAGTTGATATGATTAATTTTATTTTATATGAAGATGCTAAAATGATGCGTGAGCGATACAAAAAAATTATTATAAAGTTAATGGGAAAAAATAAAAATTATACAATACATGAGTTTGACAAATATGATGATGATACTCAAACAGCTATGGATAATATTATTGGTGAAAGAATATATTTATTGGATTTAGAAGTACCTGGTAAAACGGGAATAGATTTGGCAAGAGAAATAAGAAATGCTGGAGATTGGAATAGTCAAATAATAATGATTACTAGCCATGAAGAATTTGGTACCATTGCTTTTACGGGAAGATTACTAATGTTAGATTTTATTTCTAAAATGTCTGATATAGAAAAAGAGTTAAAAGAAGCATTATCTTTAGCTATCAATATTACAGGGAGTAATGATGGATTAAAATGTTTTTCTCATGGAGTTTTATATCATATTCCATATAACGATATTTTATTTATTGAAAAGATGGTTAATGATAATAATTGTAATATTGTAACCAAAGGGAAAAAATATTTAATAAGAGATACTATTAGTCATTTACAAGAAGAATTAGATAAAAACCGTTTTATGAAAACGCATCGTGGTTGTATAGTCAATTTAGATAATATAACGAGTGTTGATTTTGTTAATAATATTATATCTTTTGGTGATAATATCAAAATCGATTTAATAGCCAGGGATAAGAAAAAAGAATTAAAAGAAAGATTAGAAATATAATTTTTTTACCCCTTAAATATAACCGTTCATCACAAAATAATGCAAAATACCATTTATTTGATAAAATTATAATGCAAGGAGGAACCTTGTAAGGAAAGGAAGAGAAAAAATGGATAATGCACTATTTGATGATAATGATTGTAACTATAAACGGTTAATATATTATGTAGAAAATCGCAGTGATTTTATTAAAAGCGAATATGTTCAAGTAGAACTTATGAATCTAAAAAAAATTACTAGGTATGAACATAAAATAATATAAGTGTAACAAGAAAGATTAAAGGGAAAATCTTTTTTTTATTAAAATAATTGACCGTGTTTTATTTTATATTTATAATTAAGTTATTAAAAGTGTAGTGGGGTATAAAATGGAACAATCAAAACGTTTTAAAATGATTGATGAAAAGTTTGTTTGTCAAGTATGTGGTAAAAAAGTCGATAAGTTAGGGTATACAGCAAGGGATCATTGCCCTTATTGTTTATCATCTATTCATGTTGATATAAATCCAGGTGATCGAGCATCAACTTGTTATGGAATTTTGCAACCAATAGGTATAGAAAACGCTAAAAAAGGTCAATATAAGATTGTATATAGGTGTAATAAATGTGGTACGATTAAAAAAAATATTATGGCCTATGATGATAATATGGATTTAATTATAAAAATTATGGCCAATCCTAGATAAGGAGAATAATGAAAAAAATTGCTAATCTTTTAATTATTTTTGGTGTAGGTGTAGTAACTTTTTCAATATTATATTCTATTAAAATAAGTCATTTTAGTGAAATAGAAGCATATGTTATTATGTTTTTATCTACTTTACTAATCCTTTTAGGATTATTTATAAAAATGTTTATTAATAGAAAACAGATACCTTATAATAAATTTTATTTTCGATTGCTTATGATGTTTTTGTTTTTTACGTCAATTACATATTTTTTAGTAAAATCTTTAATATAACGATACTTATGTATTGTTTTTTTTATGGGGAGGGAATATAATATTATATGAATAGTTGTTCACATGTTGGAGGCAGTATGGATAAAAAATTAGAATGTGAGATAGATAAAAGTCATGAAGACGTAATTGAATATGTAAGAGAAAATATGCTTGATAATTATTATTCATCCAAGTTGTCATTATTGTTTAAAGTTTTTGGAGATGACACGAGAGTAAAAATTTTATTGTCGCTTTTGAATAAAGAATTGTGTGTATGTGATATATCTAATTTATTAAATATGACGCATTCTGCAATAAGTCATCAATTAAAAGTATTAAGAGATATGAACTTAGTTAAAGCAAGAAAAGAAGGTAAAGAAGTTTATTATTCTTTAGGAGATGATCATGTGGAAGTAATTTTAAATATTGGAATTGAACATATAATGGAGGAGCATTATGAAAATAAGTAAAGAATTATCCGTTATTATTATAAGTATCTTTCTTTTTATCCTTAGTTTTATCTTTAAAAATATTGCTTTTGGCATTTTAATCGTTACATATTTGTTAGTAAGTTTTGAAGTATTTATCAAAGTTATAAAAAATTTTGGAAAAGGAATTATATTTGATGAGAATTTTCTGATGACCATCGCTACTATTGGTGCTTTAGTAATAGGAGAATATCATGAAGCTGTTGCAGTTATGTTGTTTTATCAAATTGGCGAATATATGAATGATTTAGGAATAGATAAGTCCAAGGATTCTATCAAGAAATTAATTGATAAAAGAAGTGACAAAGTAATAGTTATTAAAAATGGTAAAGAAAGAGAAATAGACCCTAAAAAATTACTTAAAAAAGATATTATTGTCATTAGACCTGGAGAAAGAATTCCCGTTGATGGAGTCGTAATCGAAGGAGTAAGCAATGTTGATACTTCTAGTATTACTGGGGAATCTATGTTAAAAGAAGCTAAAGTTAGTGATATAGTATATAGTGGCTATGTTAATATGAATGGCATTTTGAAAATAGAAGTTACTAATCGTTTTGAAGATTCTTTAGTGTCTAAAATATTAAAAGTCATAGAAGAAAGTGAAATCGATAAATCTAATAAAGAAAAATTTATTACTAAATTTTCTAAAATATATACTCCAATTGTCGTTTTGGGTGCTCTTTTACTTTTTGTTATTCCTACCGTTTTCTTTAATGGTAAAGTACATACTTGGGGATACCGTAGTTTAGTCTTTTTAGTAGCATCTTGTCCTTGTGCTTTAGTTCTTTCTATTCCTTTAGGATATTTTTGTGGTATTGGTCGTTTATCAAAACGAGGAATATTAGTAAAAAGTAGTAGTGATTTAGAAAAAGCATCCAAAATAGATATTTTTGCCTTTGATAAGACGGGGACTCTTACTAAAGGAGTCTTTGAAATAAAAGAAATTAATCCTAGAAATATTCGAAAAAATGAATTATTAGCAATTGCAAGTTATGCTGAATATTATTCTAACCATCCTATTGCTATTTCCATTAAAAAGGCTTATAAAAAAGAAATAGATCCTTCACAAATTTCTAATTTTAAAGAAGGTAATGGCGGTATAAGTGTAACCATTAATAAAGATAAAATTCTTGTAGGTAATTATGATTTTTTACTTAAGAAAAAAATAAAAATATTAGAGCAAGATAATGAAGGTACAGTAGTATATGTTTCTAAAAATAATGAATATATAGGTAATATTGTTATAGGTGATGTTATCAAAGATGAAGCTCAAAATTTTATTATGGATTTAAAAAAGATGGGAGTAAGTGAAGAAGTTATTTTATCAGGTGACAATGAAGTAGCTGTTAAGGAAGTAGCTACATCTTTGGGAATAAATAAATATTATTATAATTTACAACCACTTGACAAAAAGAAATGCATTAATACTTTAAAAGAAAATAAAAAAGTTTGCTTTGTCGGTGATGGAATTAATGATGCGATTGTCTTACTAGAATCTGACTTGGGAATTTCCATGGGAGAAGTGGGAAGTGACGCAGCTATTGAAGCTAGCGATATTGTTATTATGAACGATAATTTATCCAAGATAATTGATGTTCTTAATATAAGTAAATATACTAATAAAATTGTATGTTTAAATATCTTCTTTGCCCTTTTCATAAAAATAGTGGTTCTAATACTCGGAATCTTTGGAAAAAGTACTATTATAATGGCTGTATTTGCGGATATCGGTGTCACTATAATAACTGTGTTAAATTCTTTATGTATTTTTAGTAAAAAAATGTAAAATAAATGTTAATAAAGTATATATGTGTAAAATACATATATCTTTTTTTGACCATATGGTATAATTTTATTGGGTGTTATAAAGTGGAAAGTATATATAATAAGAGTTTAGGGGACTTAGAAAAATACTTTGAAAATATTAAAGAGAAGAAGTATAAAGCAACTCAAATTTTTGAATGGTTATATGAAAAAAGAGTCTCTTCTTTTGATGAAATGTCTAATGTAAAGAAGAGTGTCATTGAAAAGTTAAAACAAGATTTTATTATCGATAAATTAAATGTAATAAAAGAAGAAAAAGATGTCGAAGTAAATAAATATTTATTTGAATTAGAAGATAAAACACTTGTAGAATCGGTTCTTATGATGCATGATTATGGTAAAAGTTTGTGTGTTTCTAGCCAAGTAGGATGCAATATGGGATGTAAATTCTGTGAAAGTGGTAGATTAAAAAAAATAAGAAATTTATCACCTTCTGAAATGCTTTTACAAATAATGACTATTGAAGAGAAAATAAATACTCGTATTAGTCATATAGTAATTATGGGTATAGGGGAACCATTTGATAATTATGATAATATTGTTAAGTTTATCGAAATAATAAATAATCCTAAAGGATTACAAATAGGTGCCCGTCATATAACCGTGTCAACTTGTGGTATTGTACCTAAAATATTAGAATTTGCTAAGTTACCTTATCAAGTTAATTTAGCTATATCATTACATGCAGCTACTAATTCTTTAAGAGATAAAATTATGCCTATTAACAAAGTTTATAATTTGGATATGTTAATGGATGCTGTTAAAAAATATATTAATGAAACTAATAGAAGAGTAACTTTTGAATATATATTATTAGATGGTGTTAATGATAGAAAGGCTGATGCGATAAAATTATGTGATTTGGTTGCAGGAATTAATTGTTATATTAATTTAATTCCATATAATGAAACTAATCATTTGGAATTTAAAAGGAGTAAAAAAGATACTATTTTAAATTTTTATGATATAATTAAAAAAAGAAACATAAATGTTACTATAAGAAGGGAATTTGGTAGTAAAATTAGTGCTGCTTGTGGACAACTAAGGTCAAAAAAGGAGGATGTATGAAATCGTTTTATTTAACTGATGCGGGTAAAGTGCGAACTCATAATGAGGATAGCGTTATTATAGTGAAGAATAAAGACGGGGATTATTTGATGGCAGTAGCTGATGGAATGGGAGGACATTCGGCAGGTGAAGTAGCATCTAGTATTGCCATTAGTTATTTAGGTAAAAGCTTTAATGAGACTTTTTCTAATATGGAAAAAGTTAAAGCTGTTAATTGGTTAAGAGAAAGTGTTATTGATATCAATGAATTAATATTTAGTTACGTTAAAGATCATCCTGAATCTCGTGGTATGGGGACAACTTTAGTGGTAGCTATTGTAACTAAGGATTATATATTATTTGGAAATATTGGTGATTCTTCTGGATTTGTCATAAAAGATAATCACTTACACAAAGTTACTTATGATCATACTTTAGTAAATTTACTTTTGAAAGCAGGTGAACTTACTGAAGAAGAAGCCAAAGATCATCCAAAGAAAAACGTTTTAATGAAAGCTTTGGGAGCTAATGATCCAATTGATATAGATATTTTTGACTGTGATTTAGACATATCTTCAATTCTTTTATGTAGTGATGGACTAACTAATATGTTAGATGTTGAACAGATAGAGAAAGTATTATTAAGTGATGCGGATATTGAAGATAAAGTTATAAAATTAATTAGAAAAAGTAATAATCGTGGGGGAACGGATAATATATCAGTAGCTTATTTAAGCTTAGTGGAAAGTGGTGAATAAGATTGGTTACAAAGGGGCAAAAAATTAATGATAGATACGAAATAATTAAAAGTATCGGCGAAGGTGGTATGGCGAACGTTTATTTAGCGCGAGATGTTATTCTAGATAGACGTGTGGCTATAAAGATATTAAGAGGCGATTTAGCAAACGATGAAAAATTTATTCGTCGTTTTCAACGTGAAGCTTTAGCAGCATCTTCTTTATCACATCCTAATATTGTTGAAATGTATGATGTAGGTGAAGATAATGGCAATTATTATATTGTTATGGAATATGTTGAAGGAAAAACATTAAAGCAATATATGAAAAAAAGAACTAATGGACGTCTTACTATTAGTGAAGCTGTTGATATCATGCTTCAATTGACTGATGGTATTGCTCATGCTCATGATAGTTATATTATTCATAGAGACTTAAAACCACAAAATATTATGATTCAAGATGACGGACAAATAAAAATAACTGATTTTGGTATCGCCATGGCTTTAAATTCTACCCAATTAACTCAGACTAATTCTGTTATGGGTAGTGTTCATTACTTGCCACCAGAACAAGCAAGTGGTAAAGGTTCTACTATCAAATGCGATATATATTCAATGGGAATATTATTTTATGAGTTATTAACGGGAATTCTTCCTTTTAAAGGGGATAATGCCGTAGAAATTGCTTTAAAACATATGAAAGAACCATTACCAAGTGTTAGAAAACAAAATCCAAGCGTTCCTCAAAGTATTGAAAACATCATCATCAAAGCTACGGCTAAAAATCCTAAAAATAGATATAATGACGTAAAAGAAATGCATAATGATTTAATGCATTGCCTAGATCCCGATGTTATGAATCAAGAACGTTATGTATATCCATATCCAGAACACGAATTAGATGAAACCAAATCTATGCCTGTTATTAAAGTTAAAGATAAAGGTAAAGAAGAAGACACTAATAGTGAAGAAGAAAAAGAAGAAATAGAAGATACAGGGGATTTTATTCAAGAAATTCCTAATAAGAAAAATAGAAAATTTAATATAGTTATTTGGATATTATCTGGGATATTTTTTCTCATTGTTTTAGGAATGGCTTTAGTATTATTTATCATACCTTCTTTAACAAAAGTTCCTAATATTAAAGTACCAGACGTTAGTGGGTTAAGTGTTAATGATGCTGAAGAAGTACTTCTGCAAGAAGGTTTTACAGTTAATGCGGTAGTTGAACAAATAGAAAGTGAAGTATATGATGCTGGAAAAGTTGTTAAGACTGAACCTAAAGCTGGTAGAAGTATTAAAAAAGGTAAAGAAATAACTATTTATGAGTCTATTGGTAAAGAAGTTTATGAAATAGAGGATTATATTGGTAAAAATTATATTGAGATTCAAACTTTATTAAAAGAAGTACATGGTCTTGATGTAAAAGTTGAGAAAAAATCAGTAGAAATTACTGAAGAAACTGATGCCCAAGGAATAATAGAACAAAGTTTAAAACCAGGAACAATTGTATCTAGAGGGGATGCTATTACTCTTTATATACCAGATGTATATGAGCAATATCCTGATTTTGTTAATGAAGAATGGACGGTTACAGAAATAGATGAATTTTGTAAAACAGTTAATGTTCATTTGACAATTGAATATCTTGAAACAGATGAATATGAGCCAGGTAAAATTATAAGTCAATCAAGAACAGGAAGAATAGTAGAAGGCGTAACTTTAAAAATAGTCGTTGCTAAAGAAAAACCATTACCACCAGAAATAGATCCAGTTCCTGATGATAATAATACTGATAACGATAATAGTAATGATACAAATGATGAAAACAATAATTAATATGGGGGAATAAATTTAGATGGAAGGCCAAATAATAAAAATATTGAGCAATTTATATACCGTTAATAGCAATGGCACCATTTATGAATGCCATAGTAGGGGTAAATTTCGTAATGATAAAATTACCCCTATGGTTGGTGATTATGTAAAATTTGATGAAAAAAATAGATACATTTTAGAAATAAAGCCTAGAAAGAATGAATTATATAGACCATTAGTTAGCAATGTTGATCAAGGATTTATTATTACTAGTCTTCGTCATCCTGATTTTTCAACTAATTTATTAGATAAATTACTTACGATAATGGAATTATATAAAATAAAACCAGTCATTTGTTTTACTAAAAAAGATTTATTAAATAATAAAGAGAAAAAAGAAATAAAAAAATATGAAAAATATTATAGAAAACTAGGATATAAAGTTTTATATAATACCAATATGTTTAAAATAAAAAGAATGTTTAAAGGACTTACAACTGTTTTTACAGGTCAAAGTGGGGCAGGAAAAAGTACTTTAATTAATAAACTTGATAAAACTTTAAATTTAGAAGTAGGAGAAATATCTATAGCCTTAGGGCGAGGTAAACATACGACTAGATTTGTGCAGTTATTAGAATTATGTGGTGGTAAAATAGTTGATACACCTGGATTTTCTATGATAGAATTCACAGGGTTTACTAAAGAACAAATTAGAGATAGTTTTAAGGAATTTAGTAAATATCCTTGTCCATATAAAGATTGTATGCATTTAGATGAAAAAGAATGTAGAATAAAAAAAGAAGTAGAAAAAGGAAATATTTTGTCATCACGTTATGATAATTATAAAAAAATAATAACAGATAAGTAGGTGAGTTGATGAAAATATCAGTTTCTTATTTAACTAGTAATGATGTAGTAGAAGATTTAAGAAAATTAAATGTCACTAATGTCGATTATATACATGTAGATGTTATGGATGGTAAATTTGTCAAAGGTAAGACTTTAGCCTTTAAATATTTAAAAAATATTCATAAATATACAACTAAAAGATTAGATGTTCATTTAATGGTTAAGAAACCTCTTAAATATATTAATGATTATGCAACATTAAATACTGAATATATAACAGTTCATGTGGAAAATAAAGATGTAGATAAAGCTTTAAATTTAATTGATTCCTATGGTATAAAAAAAGGAATATCTATTAAACCTCAAACAGATGTCAATGACTTAGTTCCTTATTTAGATAGAGTTAATTTGATACTAATTATGTCTGTAGAACCTGGTAAAGGTGGACAAGCATTTATCGAAGATACTTATGAAAGAATAAAAAAAGTGAAGAAGTTACTAAAAGAACATAAATCTAAAGCATTGATAAGTGTTGATGGGGGAATAAATGAAGAAGTTGCTAAAAAATTAAAAGATGTAGATATCTTGGTTAGTGGCAATTATGTTATTTCTAGTGATGATTTTCAATATCAAATTTATAAATTAAGAGGAAATTAATTATTCCTTTTTTTATTTACTATTAACTATGTAAAGAGGTATAATTATTTTGGTGATTGATATGATATATTTAGACTATTCAGCAACAACTCCTGTTAATGATAGTGTTTTAGATACTTTTGTAAAAGTTACGAAAGATTATCCAGGGAACCCTAATTCTCTACATAAATTAGGGGTAGTAGCTAAAGAACTTATTGATGCATCGACAAAACAAATTGCCGATATTTTAAATGTTCATCCTAATGAAATAATATATACCAGTGGTGCTAGTGAATCAAATAATACAGCTATAAAAGGTATTTGCCTAAAATATCAAAATAGAGGAAAACATATCATAACAACAAATTTTGAACATTCATCTATATATGGACCAATTAATTATCTAGAATCGATTGGATTTGAAGTAGACATTGTTAAAACAGATGAAAAGGGAATTGTCGATTTAGACGATTTAAAACGTTTATTAAGAGATGATACTATTTTAGTATCTATTACAGCTGTGAATAGTGAAATAGGTATAATAGAACCTATTGAAGAAATTGGTCAAATATTAAAAGATTATCCTAAATGTTTCTTTCATACTGATTTAACGCAAATTATTGGTAAGAAAAGAATTAATTTAGAAAATGTCGATTTAGCAAGTTTTTCTGCTCATAAGTTTTATGGAATCAAAGGTATAGGTTGCTTAATAAAACGTGAAAAAATAAATCTTGTTCCATTAATTCATGGAGGGAAAAGTACTACCATTTATCGAAGTGGAACACCAACATTACCTTTAATTGTATCATTAGCTAAAGCAATGCGTTTAGCTTATGAAAATATTGATGAACATTATAATTATGTTAAAAGTCTAAATAATAAAATAAAAGAAGAAATAAGTAAAATACCTAATGTTTATATAAATAGTAATGACAACTGTTTACCACATATATTAAACTTAAGTATTATTGGAGTAAAGCCAGAAAGTCTCCTTCATGCTTTAGAAGAAAAAGAAATCTATATTTCTACTCAGACAGCATGTTCATCAAATTCATCTAGGTCAAGAGCTGTATTTAGTCTAACAAATGATGAAGAAAGAGCTACAAGTAGTATTCGTATCAGTCTTTCTTATCTAACAACAGTAGAAGAAATAGATATATTTATTACTGAATTAAAAAAATGTATTGATAAATTGAGGTTGAAATAATATGAAAATAATAAGAATTAATGCCATATGGTGTGGTGGATGTATTGTTATGCATAAAGTATGGAAACAAATTGAAGAGGATTATCCTAATATCGAAATGATCGAGTATGATTATGATATGGATGAAGAAGAAGTAAAAAAATATGAGGTTGGTAATATTTTACCAGTTGCTATTTTTTATAAAGATAATCAAGAAGTAGCTAGATTAAATGGTGAGAAAACAAAAGAAGAAATAGAAGATATAATAAAGAAATGGAATTAGTATGATGAAGAAGTTTATAATTTTTTTAATAGCAAGCATATTACTTTTACCAATAGGGGTATATGCCAAGGAAGATGAAACTATTGATATACATTTATTCTATCTTAGTACTTGTACTCATTGTAAGGCCGAAAAAGCTTATTTAAAAGAATTGTTAGAAAAAGATTCTAATATTAATGTATATATGTATGAAGTGGATACTGACAAAGAAGCTAGTAATTTATTAGACAAAGTTCAATATTTAATTGATGGTGAGACTAGTTATTTACCTTATACCGTTATTGGGACAGAATATAGAGTAGGGTTTAATAATTCGACTAAAATGGAAATTGAAAATATTATTAAAGCATATCGTAACGGTCAATATGTGGATATAGTTAGTGGAATTAAAAATGGTGAAATAACAGAAGACAATATTGATGATTTTATAAAAAAGACAACAGTAGAAGTTGATGATGATGTAGATCTTCCTTTTTTAGGAAAAGTAGATCCAAAAAGTGTCAGTCTACCTTTAATTGCAGTAATAATTGGTTTAGTTGATGGATTTAATCCATGTGCCATGTGGATTCTTATATTTTTGATAAGTATGTTAATAGGAATGAAAGATAAGAAGAAAATGTGGCATTTAGGTTCTCTTTTTATAATTACTTCAGCAATTGTATATTTGTTATTTATGGTAGCATGGCTAAATATAGTTATGAGTGTATCTGAAATAAGATGGGTTCAAATATTAATTGCATTAGTAGCATTAATAGGTGCCTTTGTTAATATAAGAAGTTATTTAAAAGAAATTCGTCAAAAAGATAATGGGTGTCAGGTAGTTGACGATAAAAAAAGAAAGAAAATATTTGAACGTATAAAGAAGTTTACTCATGAAAAAAGCTTAATAATATCTAGTATTGGTGTTATAGCTCTTGCTATATCCGTTAATATTGTTGAACTAGCTTGTTCAGCTGGATTACCAGTGTTATTTACTAATATTTTAGCAATAAATCAAGTTAGTATGAATGCATCAAGTATCTATATATTAATATATATTTTATTCTTTATGTTAGATGATATAGTAGTATTTTTAATTGCTATGTTCACTTTTAAAGTAACTGGTATTACAACTAAATATACTAAATATACTCATTTAATTGGGGGAGTTATTATGTTATTAATAGGAATTCTCTTAATTTTAAAACCAGAATGGATTATGTTTAATTTTTAAAAACATTTCATTTTGACTAGACACTGCAAATCGAAGAAATGTTTTTGATTTATTGACATAAAACGTGAAATATGATATGTTACAATTAATGAAAATCGGAAAGGATGATAACAATGATTGAAAGAAAAACGACTGTTTTGACAGTATTTGTAGTAGCTTTAGCAGTTATGGCAATTGTTTATGCAGCTTTTAGCACTAACTTAAAAGTTAATGTAACAGCTAGCGGTGCTGGAATTAATGTTACTTATACATGTACATGTACTGGTTCAGCGGGACTTACTGGTGCTACTGCTCCAAGTGGCACATGTACAGTTGCTTCTAATAACCAAACTATTACAATTGCGGCTACATTATATCAACCTGCTGATAATGTAGCATGTGCAATAACGGCAACAAATAATAGTGGATTTGCAGTAAAAGTAAGTACGGCCTTTACTTGCAACTCTTTGTCTTCACCATTTAGTAGTAGTATTAGCAGTGCACCTGCAACTTCCGATGCAGCTGTTGCTGTTGGAGGTACGAAAAAATGGACAGTAAATATAGGATATGCTTCTAGTGTAACTAGTGATCCAAGTTCAAGTAATAAAACTAGTCCAACACTTACTTGTGATATGGCTTGGAGTCAAGCAGCTTAATTATAGAAAGGGGAATTATATATTATGAAAAATATGAAAATTTTTACAATAGTAACTTTATCAGTTGCATTGATTATTATTGGAATTGCATATGCATCATTTTCCCAAAGTTTGACGGTTAATGGAACTGGTACTATTGCATCTAGTTGGGGCCCAGTATATATTTCTAGTTGTAGTTGCAAGAGTACAACAGCTAAAGATGCAAATCATCCGTCTAGTGCAACTTGTACACCTTCTACTAATGGTACTACAACATCTACAACTGGTACTATTACGGCAACGATGATTTCACCTGGTGATGAGGTAACTTGTACTTTTAATACAGTTAATGCTGGTACATTGATTGTGGCAGCACCTACGTTTACTTATAGTCCTACTAGTAATGATTACTTTACTGTAACTGCTAGTAATGGTACTTGTATAAAAGCTAAATCAGGAACTACTAATGGTACAGGATCATTTGTTGTAAAAGTTGGTTATAAATCAACGGTAACTACCAAACCAGCTTCTAATCAGACAATAACAGTAACACCTAATTTCAAACAGGGAACATCATGTTCGTAGGCTAAAAATATTATGAAATTTGCAGCAGAAATGTTGCTTTTTTTATTGCAAAATCCCTAGGGGGGGGGGTATAATGTAATATGAAGAATAATATATTCGGA
>CANQDV010000025.1 GCA_947593955.1 uncultured Bacilli bacterium
AATGGAATAATAAAAGAAATAAAGGGAAGTGAACAAGGAAGTGATGCGATTAAGTTTGACATAGAAGGAATAAAAGAAGGAGATAAATTACCAAGTAAAGGAAGTACCACTTTTGATATCACTATAAGTTATGATAGTAATACTAGTGGCCAACCTAATTTAACAGATAATAAATTAAGTATTGGAATAAATTATATACAAGATACAGGAAGTAATGTACCAAGTAATAATTTAGATATAGTACCGACAAGGTTATCCCAAAAGATACTTTATGATAATGAAGAGAAACCAGACACAAACATTAACTTCTCACAAATAAGTAGTGATAGTAATGGGGAAGGATTATATTATACAAGTAAGAATACCAAAGATAATAGAATAACATATTACTTTAGAGGAGATGTAAAGAATAACTATGTATCTTTTGGAGGTTACTACTGGCGAATAATAAGAATCAATGAAGATGGAAGTATTCGTTTAATATATCAAGGAGAGAGTGCAGATGCAACTGGTGAAGATGCAACCATAGGAAATAGTGCTTTTAATTCAATGGTTGGTGATAATGCCTTTGTAGGTTACATGCATGGTAGACCCACTACTTATAAAGATGGATATGCTAATTATAGTGGTTTGGCATGGTCAAGTACGACAGGAACAGTTAAGATGGGAACGAGCTATTCGTTTAATTCACAAACAGGAGTATATACTTTAACAGGTACGGTAGTAAATGGTTATTATGATGAAGCTCATTATGGTTATTATACCTGCACTTCTCAAACTACAACATGTACGCATATGACAAAATTAACCCAAGCAAAGAAAGATGGAAATACATATCAACTATGGGGAGGGGAATTTCATGCAGGATACTTTTCAACTTCTTATGACGAAGCTCATGCGAATGAAGTAGATTCTGATATTAAGGTTTATTTAGAGAATTGGTACAGAGGACATTTATTAAAATATGATACCTATATATCAGATACAGGCTTTTGTGATGATCGAAGTTTATATTATAATAATGGAATAGGATATAATATAACACATTATGGAGCATCTGGTAGATTAGAAAGGAAAAGCACTAAAACGCCACAATTTGTTTGTCCTAATGTAACTCATGATTTATTTACGGTAGATAATAATAAAGGGAATAAGGCATCTAAATATAAAATAGGTTTAATAACAGCTGATGAAGTATCTTATGCAGGGGGAGCATATAATGTAGCAAATAGTAGTTATTATTTATATGTAGATGCTAAGTATTGGACAATTAGTTCTTATGCTTTTGGTTCTAATCATACCGCACTTAATTGGTTTGTTGTTTCAAGGGGGCTTTTTAGTTTTGATGATGTTGTAGATAATAATGGTGTACGCCCTGTTATCAACTTATTATCTACATTGGAAGTAACTGATATTAATCAAGATGGAACAATAAATAATCCTTATATTATAAAAACAAATTAAAATGTTTATCTTTTGAAAAAAAATAACATAATAAACATAGAATGGTATGAAAGGAGATTCTATGTTTTCAAAGTTTACAGAAGAAGCTAGAAAAGCACTAGTAGGGGCAAAAAGGGAAATGAGTGAATTGAAACATCCTTACATAGGAAGTGAGCACTTACTTTTGGCAATATTAAAAGATAAAAATAGCAGCGTTTGTAAAAAATTAAAAGAACATGGTATTGAGTATAATAATTTTAAAAAAGAAATAATTAATGTAATAGGAGTTGGTAAAGAAGAAGTTGAATGGTATTTATATACGCCGTTATTAAAAAAAGTAATAGAAGATGCAATTGCTGAATCGAAAGAGGATAATAATGAAGTAACTTTAGAGTTGCTATTTTCTTCATTAATACAAGAAGGTGAAGGAATTGCCATACGTATCTTGTTATCTATGGGAATAGAATTAGATAATGTAATAGAAGATTTTTGTATTAAGCCAACAGGAAAGAAGAAAAATTCTAAGAAAAAGCTTCTTATTGATGAATTTGGTTATGATATGAATAAAAGAGCCAAACAAAACGAAATAGATCCTGTTATTGGGCGAAATGATGAATTAGAACGTTTAACAGAAATTTTATGCCGCAGAACGAAAAACAACCCTTTATTAATTGGTGAAGCTGGCGTTGGAAAAACAGCGATTGTCGAAGAATTAAGTAGGAGGATTGTGACTAATAATGTACCTGTTCAATTAAAAAATAAAAGAATTGTGTCTGTCTCTATGTCTAGTTTAGTAGCTGGAACTAAATATCGCGGTGAATTTGAGGAAAGAATTAGCAAAATATTAAAAGAATTAGAACAGGATAATAATGTAATTATTTTTATTGATGAAATGCATACTTTAGTGGGCGCAGGAGGTGCTGAGGGAGCAATAGATGCATCTAATATTTTAAAACCTGTTTTAGCAAGAGGAAAAATACAAATTATAGGTGCTACTACTATAGATGAATATAAGAAATTTATTGAAGATGATAGAGCTCTTGCTAGAAGATTTCAAACGATTATGGTTGAAGAGCCTAACAATAGCAAAACCAAAGAAATTTTACTTAAACTTAAACCCATATATGAAAGTTTCCATAATGTCAAAATATCTGACGAAACAATAAATTTGATAGTAGACTTATCTGATAAATATATATATAATCGTAAACAACCTGATAAAGCTATAGATATTTTAGATGAAGTCTCTGCTAAAGTTTCTATAACGGAAGATAAAAGTATAAATAATTTAAAAGTTTTAAAGAAAGAGTTAGAAGAAGTCGTTGATGAAAAAAATACAGCTATAATTAGTCAGAAGTTTGATGAGGCTTCGTTATTAAGTAAAAAAGAGCGCAGCTTAGAATCAAAAATACTAAAATTAGAGGATAAATTATTTAATAATAAAAAGCCAAAAGAAGTAACCATGGATTCAGTTAAAAATGTTATAAACTTAAAAAGTAGTATTCCTGTATATGAATTAAATAATAATAGTTCTAAAGTAATACAACAGATGAGAGAGTCTATAAATAGTAAAGTTATAGGTCAAGAAAAAGCTATCGATACTATTTATCAAATCAGTAAACGTATAAGAGCAGGGTTTAAAGATAATAATCGACCAGTGTCACTTCTTTTTGTAGGTCCAACAGGAGTTGGCAAGACTTTATTAGCTAAAGAATTTAGTAAACAAATGATAGGGGAAAATAACTTAATAACAATAGATATGAGTGAATATAAAGAAGAGCATACAATTAGTAAAATTATAGGCTCTCCTCCAGGTTATGTAGGGTATTCTAATAAGACTACCGTTTTAGAAGAAATAAAAAATAAACCATATTCAGTTATTTTAATTGATGAAATAGAAAAAGCCCATCCTTCTGTGTTAAATTTATTATTGCAAATTTTAGATGAAGGTAAAATCAAAGATTCTAGAGGTAACGTAGTAAGATTTGATCACAATATAATTATTATGACTTCAAATATAGGATTTCATAAAAGTAATATTGGATTTAAAAACAGCCAAGAAGATATTGTTAACAGCAAATTAAAAGAAATTTTAAGTCCAGAAATTATCAATCGTATTGATGAAGTTATAATCTTTAATAAGCTTAATTATGAAAATATTTATGAAATAGTAAATAGTAAAATAAAAGAAGCTAAAGAAAAGTTTAAAGAGAGAAACATTTCTGTTCATATTAGTAATAAAGTTATTGAAGAAATAATTAATGATTGTAATTATGAGGAATTCGGGGCAAGAAAAATAGATAAAATTATTAGAGGTAAAATTGATGATATAGTGATAGATAATTTGATTTTGGGAAATGATAGCATGGTAATAAATTCGATACACTAGTGTATCGTTTTCTTTTTTATGGTATAATTCTTATATAGTAAGAAAAGGAGATTTTTTATGGACTATAGCGAAATAAAGAGAAATCTTGAACAAGATAAGAAAAGAGTAAATGAATTATGGAGGGCACTTTGACATATCAGGTAAAGAAGAACAAATCAAGAAATTAGAAGAAGAAATAAACAAAGAAGATTTTTGGAACGATCGAAGGAAAGCTGAAACAATTATAGATGAACTTAATTCTTTAAAACAAATAACAACATCGATTAGACAAATAAATGATGATATAGAAAACGCATCTTTATTTATGGATGACATAGATAAAGAAGATGATATTTTAACTATGTTAGAAGAAGAAGTAAATAGAATAAATAAAGAAGTAGATTCATTAGAATTAACCTTATTGCTTAATGGACCATATGATAAAAATAATTGTATTTTAGAAATACATTCTGGTGCTGGAGGTACCGAAGCTTGTGATTGGGCAAATATGTTATATAGAATGTACATGCGTTGGTGTGAAAAAAAGAAATATAATGTTGAAGTGTTAGATACGCAGTTAGGAGAAGAAGTTGGAATTAAAAGTGTTTGTCTTTTAATAAAAGGCAAGAACTGCTATGGCTATTTAAAAAATGAAAAAGGAATACATAGATTAGTTAGATTATCACCATTTGATGCTAATAATAAACGTCATACTTCTTTTGCTTCAGTAGATGTAATACCTGAATTTGATAATACTATTGATGTAGAAATAGATGATAAAGATTTAAAAATAGATGTCTATCGATCTAGTGGTGCCGGTGGACAACATGTCAATACAACTGATAGTGCAGTTCGAATAACCCATCTGCCTACTAAAATAGTAGTTACATGTCAAAACCAAAGAAGTCAAATTCAAAACAAAGAAAAAGCCATGGAAATGTTAAAAAATAAATTAAAACTATTAGAAATAGAAAAACAAAGTGACGAAATTAATAATATTAGAGGTGAACAAAAAAATATTGAATTTGGGTCACAAATTAGAAGTTATGTAATGCATCCATATTCAATGGTTAAAGATCATCGTACTAACTGTGAAACTAGTAATGTTAATAAAGTTTTAGATGGAGATATTGATGCTTTTATTGAAGCTATGTTAAAAAGAGGCTAATTATGGAAAAAAGTTTATTAAAAAAAATCTATAAAAAAAATTATGTAAAAAGATATATAGAATTAATTTTAGGCGTTTTGATAATGGGTGTATCTTTTAATATGTTTTTGTTACCCCATAATTTCGTCTATGGTGGAGTAAGTGGATTAGCAATAATTATTCAAGAAATATTCACTATTAATCCGGCATTATTTATTGCTATATCATCAATTATAATATTAGTTATAAGTTATTTTGTTTTGGATAAAGAGAAAACTACAGGATCAGTATTAGGGTCAATTTTATATCCTATTGCGGTGCAACTTACTTCTAAAGTGCCATTATATTTAAATTTTGATTCATCACAATTATTGTTATCAGCTCTTTTTGGAGGCGTTTTAACAGGTATTGGGGCAGGACTTATCTATAAGGCAGGTTTTACTACTGGAGGAACAGATATTATTAATCAAATAATATGTAAATATTTTAAAATGAGTATTGGAAGAGCAACGATATTTTCTAATGGATTAATATTATTATGTGGAACTTTTGTTTTTGGAGTTAATAATTTTATGTATGGAGTTATTATTTTATATATCATAAGTATGTTAACTGATAAAGTTTTATTGGGAATATCCGATTCTAAGGCCTTTTATATTGTTACTGAAAAGGAAGAACAAGTTAAAGAATATATTTTAAATAATTTAAGTCATGGAGTTACTATTTTCCAAGCTCGAGGTGGTTATGATAATAAAAAACAAAAAGTATTGTTTTGCGTAATTCCTACTAAAGAATATTTTAAATTGAAAGAAGGCATTGCTGCTATAGATCAAAAAGCTTTTTTTGTTGTAACTGATGCTTATGAGGTATATGGTGGTGAATAGCAAAATCCGTAAATTAATGATTAAAATAAAAAAAGAGAAACTGCTTCCCAGGTATGCATTATTATTAACGGCGTTGTTTGTCAATTCAATCTGTTATAATTTGCTTTTGTATCCTGCAAGAATTGTAGCAGGAGGTACCAATGGATTGTCTATTATAATTGAAGAAATATTTCATATAACTCCATCGATTTTTATATTATTATTTTCTGTCGCTTGTTTAATAATCGGATTATTTACATTAAGTTTAGAGAGAGTAAGTGGTTCTTTTGTAGCAACTTTTGCTTATCCATTATTTGTCGATTTAACATCAGGTATTACTTCAATATTAGATGTTAATAACAGTGACATAATATTAATATGTTTATTTGCCGGAGTTATAAGTGGATGGACAGCCGGAAGTATATATAAAACAGGCTTTAGTTCTGGTGGGATTGCATTAATTAATCAGGTAATATATGAAAAATTTAAAATTTCCATTAGTAAAATTAATTTCTTTATTAATATGGTTATTGTTCTTTTAGGAGCAATATATTATGGAGTAGAAAATATAATATATGCAGTAATTGTTTTATATTTGGCAAGTATCATATTGGATAGAGTTTTATTAGGAGTATCAAAACATAAAGTGTTTTACATAATTACTTCGAAAGAAGAAGAGATAAAAAACTATTTGTTAAATGAAGTAAAACATGGAGTAACTGATTTTGAAGTAATAAGTGGATACTCAAATAAAAATACTAAGGTTTTAATGACGGTAGTTCCTACAATAGATTATATAAAAGTTAAGGAAGGAGTAACTAAAATAGACAAGGATTCTTTCTTTGTTATTACTGACTCATATCAAATGTTGAATGGTTCCTAAAATTTCCAATAAAATTCGACAATTTTATGTTATAATAATTATATATTAACATAAAAAGGAGGTCAGATATGGATTTTATTGATATAAAACATGTTAATAAAGTATACAAAAATGGAGTTACAGCTATATATGATTTATCATTAAAAATAAAAAAAGGTGACTTTGTTTTTGTTATTGGTGGTTCTGGTAGCGGAAAATCAACTTTAATTAAAATGCTTTATCGTGAAGAACGACCAACATCCGGAGAGATTTTCTTAGGTGGTTTAAATGTTGCCAAACTAAGAAATAGTAAAGTTTATAAATTAAGAAGAAAATTAGGAATTGTTTTCCAAGATTATAGATTATTACCAAAATTAACAGTATATGAAAATGTTGCTTTTGCTCTTGAAGTAATAGGAGCTAAAAAGGATGAAATAAAAGCTAAGACATTAAAGGCAATTGATTTAGTTGGATTAAAAGCTAAAACAAGGAATTATCCTACTGAGTTATCTGGAGGAGAACAACAGCGTGTTGCTATTGCAAGGGCTATAGTAAATAATCCAAGATTATTAATATGTGATGAACCAACAGGTAACTTAGATCCAGATATGAGTAAAGATATAGTTAAAGTATTAGATACCATTAATAAAGAGATGGGTACAACAATAGTTATGGCAACACATGATAGAGAAATAGTTAATGATATGAAAAAGCATGTTATTGCTTTGAAAGATGGTAGATTAGTAAAAGATTTTGAGAAAGGAACTTACGATAATGAAGTTGTTTAGGATGTTTGGCAGAAATATAAGAGATGCCTTTAAAAGTGTTGGTAGAAACTTTTCTTTATCTATTGCTTCTATTTCTTGTATCAGTATTACGTTAATTGTTGTTGGATTGTCCTTGTTAATATCATATAATGTTAATAATTTTACAGAAACAATTAAAAAAGATGTTACCATTGTTGTCTTTTTAAGCCAAGATACTACAGAAGAAGAGTTGGGAACAATAAAAGATGAAATTGAAAAATTTGATAATATTGCTTCAATCGTTGTAAAAACTAAAGAAGAAGCTAAAAAAGAAATGATGTTAGAATCAGAAATATTTGAAGCTACAATGAATACATGGCCAGAAGAAGACAATCCTCTAAGGGATAGCTATTTAATAAAAGTAGATGATATAGAAAAAATAAATGAAACAGTGGAATTAATTAAAAAGATAGAAAAAGTAGAAGTTGTTGATTATGGAGAAGGAATGGTAGAACAACTTATAGATGCTTTTAAATTGGTTCAAAGAATAACATTAGTAATTGTTATTATTTTAATAGTAGTTACAATATTCTTAATAGTTAATACTATCAAACTTACTATCTTTTCTCGTAAAAGAGAAATTTCCATTATGCGTTTAGTAGGTGCAAGTAATCTAAGTATTAAAATACCATTTGTTATAGAAGGAATGCTAATTGGTACACTTGGTTCAATTATTCCGATAGTTGTTACCATATACGGTTATGTTGCTTTTTATGATAAATTCAATGGGCAAGTCTTTTCACCACTATTTAAATTAGTAGCTCCTGAACCATTTATATATATTGTATCAGCGATTGTTTTAGTAATAGGAATTATAGTTGGTATGTTTGGTAGTGGTAGAGCAGTAAGGAAGTATTTAAAAGTATGAAAAAAGTATTAATAATAGTAATAACTATTGCTATATTGACTATCACAATAGTTCCTTATAAAGCAAGTGCTATAACTTTGGGAGAATATGAAGCAACTGTTCAAAAGTATGTGGATGAATTAAAGGATAATCAAGCTGCCATTAATAAAACAGAAGAAGAAATAAGGCAAACAAATAATGAAATTGCTAATATCAGAGCAGAAATTCAAAATTTATCAGATGAAATAGATAAAATTAATAATGAAATAATCGAATATAATGAAGAAATAAAAGAAAAAAGTTTGCAGACTAAAGAAATATTTGAATATTTTCAAATGGCTAATGGTGAAAATGCCTATTTAGAGTATGCCTTTGGGGCAGAAACTATTACTGATTTAATTTATCGTATGGCTGTTGTAGAACAAATGACAGAATATAATAATAAAGTTACTAAAGAATTAGAAGAAATGATAGAAAAAAATAAACAGCGTGAAAAGGAAATAGAACAAAGAAAAGTTGAGTTAAATGCAAAATCAAAAGAGATGCAAGAAAAATTAGTTTCTTTAGGCAATAAAAAAACCGATTTAACTCTTGGAGCAACAACTATTCAAGAGGAAATTGATACCTATCAAAGAATGGTTGATAATTATAAAAAACAAGGATGTCAAAGTCATCATGTAATTGGTGTTGATTGTGCGGTTTACGGTTCAGCAGGAATCTTTCGTAGACCAATTAGTTACGGATATATCAGTAGCGAAGTTGGTTATCGTTGGGGAGGATTTCATCGAGGATTAGATATGAGTAATGGTGATCCATATAATACGAAAATATATCCTATTGCTAATGGTACTATAAAAGAAATATCTGTAGATTTAAATGGAGCATTAATGGTATTTATTGAGCATTATGATGCTGTAAATAATAAATATTATACGTCTCTATATGGACATTTAAGTTCATTTTCACCAAATATTTATGAAACTAAATTTGTTACATCTGATGAATATATAGGTTATATGGGAAACTCAGGATATTCATTTGGTGCCCATCTACACTTAGAAGTTGCACCATGTAGGTATAGAACTGATGCTGTTTGTAGAGATTTTGGGGCTATGGCTAATTATATAGTAAGTTTATATAATAATGGCTTTAATGGCGCCAGAGATTTAATCAACTTCCCTTCAGGAGGATGGTATACAAGATAGAATAATAAGGATTCTATCTTTTTTGTATTTTAATTGTTCTTACTTTATATTGACAATTAGCAATCATTAATTATAATAGGGAGTCAGGTGAAGCCAAAATGAAATATGAAGAGTATCAGAAGTTATTAAAAGGAAAAAAAGAAACTAAAGAGTCAATTTCCAATGAATTATCCCATATAAATAAAGAAATAGCAGAAGTTTATGAAGAGATAGAAGATTACAAATCTCTATTACTTGCTAACGATAAAAATAAGTTTAAAGAGGGAAATAGGTTTAAAGAAATTAATGATGAAATAAAAAAGACTATTGTTTTAGGATTTTCCTTTTTAATGTCACCAATTATCGTAGCATTATTGTTTAAGCAAATAGGTGTAAATTTTATTGAAGCATTTACTTTTTTTGAAGTAATTATTGGAGTACCAGGAGCTTTTTTAATGAGAAAAGAATACCTTGATTTAAATAAAACTAAAAAGGAAATTTTAAAAGAAGGTGAAAGTAATAATAATAAAAAGAAGTGTGAAGAAGATTTAATAATAAGTACTAATATAAAATTATGTGAAGAGAAATTAATAAGCCTTAATGATAATAAAAACAATTTAACTAAAAAATTATGTGAGATTTGTGAAGAAGAGAAACAATGGGATGAAAATATTAAATCAGCATTACAAGACTATTATAAAGAGCAAAATATTGATATTCCAATAGAACATAATAAAGTAAAAAAGAAATCTAATATACATAAGAACTTGCAATAAGTATTAATAGTTATTATTGCCCATTAATAGGTGCTTTTAGATTTATATTTAGCATAATTACAATAAAAGCTATCTTTTGTTTTATTATATAGAAGTGTTATAATAAAATTGTCATGTAAAGGAGGATAAAATATGTTTAAATTAGTATCTAATTATGAACCTAGTGGTGATCAACCACAAGCAATAAAAGAACTAGTCGATGGAATAAATACTGGTAAAAAACATCAAGTCCTTCTTGGAGCCACTGGTACAGGTAAAACTTTTACGATTGCTAATGTTATTAAAGAAGTTAATAAGCCTACACTTGTACTTGCTCACAACAAGACTTTAGCGGGGCAACTTTATTCGGAATTAAAAGAATTATTTCCTGAAAATCGTGTTGAATATTTTGTATCATATTATGATTATTATCAGCCTGAAGCCTATGTTCCTTCAACAGATACTTATATTGAAAAAGATTCTTCTATAAACGATGAAATAGATGAGTTACGCCACTCAGCTACTAGCGCTTTATTATCTAGAGACGATGTTATTGTAGTAGCTAGTGTATCATGTATTTATGGTATAGGTGAAGTTGATGAATATCGCAATAAAATGCTAACTCTAAATGTAGGGGATACCATTGAACGTAATCAAGTTTTAATGAAATTAATTGATATGCTATATGAACGAAATGATTTGGACTTTAAACGTGGTACTTTTAGAGTAAAGGGCGATGTATTAGAAATAATTCCTGCTAATGACAAAAGTAGTGGGATTCGCATTGAATTTTTTGGTGATGAAATAGATCGTATTAGTGAAATAGATACTTTAACGGGCGCTGTTAAAAATAATAAGAAGACAATTTCTATTTTTCCAGCTAGTCACTTTGTAACAAGTGAGGATAAATTGCAAAAAGCACTTCAAACTATCAAAGAGGAACTTGTGTCGCGTTTAAAATATTTTAAAGAGAATAATAAATTATTAGAATATCAAAGACTAGAACAGAGAACTAATTATGACTTGGAAATGCTTGCGGAAACGGGTTTTTGTACAGGCGTTGAAAACTATTCGCGTCATTTAGCAGGGCGTAAAGAAGGAGAAACGCCTACGACGTTAATGGATTTTTTCCCTAAAGATTATTTATTGGTCATTGATGAATCACACGTGACTATTCCTCAAGTAAGAGGTATGTATAACGGAGATAGAGCAAGAAAAATGAATTTAGTTGATTATGGTTTCCGTTTACCTAGTGCATTAGATAATAGGCCATTAAAATTTGATGAATTTGAAAATAAAATTAATCAAGTTATATATGTGTCTGCTACACCAGGTGATTATGAATTAGAATTAGTTAACAATAAGTTTACTGAGCAAATAATAAGGCCAACAGGATTATTAGATCCTTTAATTGAAGTGCGTAAAAGTGAAGGTCAAATTGATGACTTAGTAAGTGAAATTAAAAATAGAATTGAAAAAAACGAACGTACATTAATTACTACATTGACAATTCGTATGGCCGAAGAATTAACTAATTATTTAAAAGAACTAGATATTAAAGTAGCATATCTTCATACGGAAGTAAAAACATTAGAGAGAATGCAGATAATTAGAGACTTACGTTTAGGTAAATATGATTGTATTGTGGGAATTAACTTACTACGTGAGGGTATAGATATACCTGAAGTTAGTCTCATTGCTATATTAGATGCTGACAAAGAAGGATTCTTGCGTAGTAGTAGAAGTTTAGTACAGACAATTGGGCGTTGTGCTAGAAATGCTAATGGTAAATGTATTATGTATGCCGATAAAATAACTGATTCTATGGACTATGCTATTAAAGAGACAATGCGTAGAAGAACGATACAAGAAAAATATAATAAGGAGCATGGAATAGTTCCAAAAACCATCATTAAAGAAATAAGAGAAGTAATTAGTAATGTCGACGAAACAAATGATAAGAAAACAAAAGTTAACAAGAAAGAAATAGTTAAAACAATAGAAAAAGTTGAACAAGAAATGAAAGAAGCTGCTCGTAACCTTGACTTTGAAAGAGCAATGGAATTAAGAGATATATTGTTTGAAATGAAGAGCGATTTAAAATGATATTTAAAAAAATATACGTAGAAATAACTAATCATTGTAATTTAAATTGTCCTTTTTGTATTGGCAATACTAGACCTCAGGAATTTATTTCTTTAGAAAAGTTCCAATTATTATTACAAAAAATAAAGGGGTATACTAATTATTTGTATTTTCATGTATTAGGTGAACCCCTTTTACATCCTGACATAAATACCTTAATCGATTTAGCTAGTCAAAATTTCCAAATAAATTTAACAACTAATGGCTTTTTTATTGAGCGAATAATGCATAACCCCAATATTAGGCAGGTAAATATATCCTTGCAAAGTATATTAAATTATGATGTAGAAACAATTAAAAAATATTTGGATAAAGTTTTTTTAGCTAGTGATAATTTAGTCAAAAATAACACGATTATTAATTATCGAATTTGGATTGATAATCAAAATAAAGACATAATAATAAAAGCTTTAAAAGATAAATATAATGTAGAAATAGATAGTAGTCATAGTTGTGTTCTAGCGCCTAATATATATTTACAAATTGAAAAAGAATTCATTTGGCCGAATAAAAATAATTCATATTATAATATTAATGGTAGCTGCTTAGGATGTAGAGATCATATTGGAATATTAGTTGATGGCACTGTTGTTCCTTGCTGTTTAGATAGTAGTGGTATAATTAAATTAGGTAATATTTATAAAGATGATTTAGATAATATAATAAAAAGTAAATTATTCCAAGAATTAAAAAAGGGTTTTGAAAATAATCAAAAAATTCATTTTTTGTGTAGGAGTTGTAATTTCTATGACAGTAAAAGAAAAAAATGATAGTTATGAAGTATATGGTTACAAAGCATTTAATAAAGATCATACTAATAGATATAATATGTTGTTTGAATCAGGTAAAAAGTATTCCATAACAGGGAAAGTGAAATTTGGTATAGAAGGTAATGGTTTTCATTTTTGTGAAAATTTATCAGATGTGTTTAGATATTTTGATTCTTCTTCTGATAATGTATCTGTTGCCGTTGTTAAAGGTTCCGGAAAGATTATAAAATATGATGATGATTACTATGGCTATTATAATATGTATGTAGCTCAGACATTAACTGTTTGTCTTTTTTTGAGTCGCCAAGAAATTGTGGAGATAATGCTTCAAGAAGATGATTTTAATACTAGAAAGTTTATTCAAACTTTTAAACTTAATGACGATGAAAAAGAAATTTTTTTAGAAAAATACAGCCATGATATTTCAATGACTACATTTATTAATTATTATCAAAATGAATTGATAGATCAAACGAATAATATTGATGCTTATAATTGTTTATTTAAGAAAATTCTGTCAAAAAAATATCCACAATAATTGTGGAAATTTATTTAGGATATTTCAATATATGTTATAATACAAAGTGAATTTTAAATGGAGGCGTAAAATGACTAATAAAAATAAAGAAATGTGGAAGACGTTCTTAGGAGTTATGCAAAATAAACAAGAAAGTGTTAATTCTATTATACCTAACTGTTATGTTAAAGATGTTTATGATATAGATTATGATAACCTTTATGAAAAAGGGTATAGAAATATTATATTTGATATAGATAATACCATTTTACCGGTTGATGATATAAATGTTTCGTATGAGTTAATAGAATTATTTAACAAAATAAAATCATTAAAATTTAATATATGTGTGGTATCCAATAATAATGAAGGAAGAGTGATATCTCCAGCATCAAAGTTAAATGTTTTATATTTAGCAAATGCTAATAAACCAAAGGAAGAGGCCTTTGATAAAGCTTTAGAATTATTAAAAGGTGATAAAAATAATACTATTATGGTTGGAGATCAAATGTTAAGTGATATAAAGGGAGCTAACGATTATGGATTATATACTATTTTAGTTGATCCACTTTGTGATAAGTATAATTTCAAAACGAAAGTAAGTAGAGTATTACAAAATACCATGGAAAAAAAATTAGCTAAAAGGAATGTATTTCATAAAAATAGTTACTATAAATAAAAGGTGATAGTATGAATGAGATAGTAATAAAGGGAGCAAGAGAAAATAATTTAAAGAATGTTGATTTAACTTTACCAAAAAATAAATTAATTGTTATGACCGGTGTATCAGGTAGTGGTAAGAGTAGTTTAGCTTTTGATACTATTTATGCCGAAGGACAAAGAAGGTATGTAGAAAGTTTAAGTGCTTATGCAAGACAATTTTTAGGAGGAACAGAAAAACCAGATGTAGATTCTATTGAAGGACTTTCTCCTTCAATTAGTATTGATCAAAAAACAACTAATAAGAATCCCCGTTCTACAGTAGGAACAGTTACAGAAATATATGATTATTTTAGATTATTATATGCAAGGATAGGAGTTCCTTATTGTCCTAATCATCATATTCCTATTAAAGCAAAAAGCATTGAAGAAATGGTCAATAACTTGATGGAATATGATGAAGGAACTAAATTTATTATTATGGCACCTGTAGTACATGGTGAAAAAGGAACGCATAAAGATTTATTTGATAAATTAAGAAGTGAAGGATATGCACGTGTTAGAGTAAATGGAGAAATGCGTGATTTACAAGAAGATATTATTTTGGATAAAAATATTAAAGATAATATTGATGTTGTTGTTGATAGAATTGTATTAAAGAAAGATGTAAGAAATAGATTACACGAATCATTAGAAGTATCTACAAAACTTGCTAATGGCAAAGTAGTAATTGAAATACCTGGAGAGAAAGAAATGTTGTTTTCTGAGCATTTTGCTTGCCCTTATTGTGAGTTTTCTCTACCAGAACTTGAACCAAGATTATTTAGTTTTAATTCACCATATGGAGCTTGTCCAGAATGTAAAGGGTTAGGAATTAAATTAAATATTGATCCTGATTTAGTAATACCTAATCAAGATTTATCTATAAATGATGGTTGTATTGTAACTTTAAGTGATGATCAAGATGGAATATATTATAAAAGGTTAGAATCTGTTTGTAATCATTATGGAATTGATATGAATAAACCATTTAAAGATTTAACTAAGAAAGAAAAACAAATAGTATTGTATGGCTCTTTAGATAAAGTTGATTTTAAGTATACAACTAGAGGGGGAACTAGTTATAATCAAAAAGATTATTATGAAGGAATAATTAGTAATTTACAACGTCGATATATGGAGACAAGTAGTAACTGGATTCGTGAATGGTTAGAAAATTATATGATAGAAACTACTTGTGAAGTATGTCATGGAGCAAGACTTACTGATAGTGTTTTATCTGTATTAGTTGATAAAAAAAATATATATGAACTTACTTGTATGAGTATTAAAGATTTGATTATATTTTTTGATAACCTTAAGTTAAATAAAGAACAAGAACAAATAGCGGGTCTTTTGATTAAAGAAATACAAAATAGGTTAAATTTCTTAAAAAATGTTGGACTAGAATATTTAACCTTAAGTAGAATGGCAGGTACTTTGTCGGGAGGAGAATCACAAAGAATCCGTCTTGCGACTCAAATAGGATCACGTCTTACGGGAGTATTATATGTATTAGATGAACCAAGTATAGGATTACATCAAAAAGATAATGAAAAATTAATTAATGCTTTAAAAGAGATGCGTGACTTAGGGAATACTTTAATTGTTGTCGAACATGATACTGATACAATGTTAGCCGCCGATTATTTAGTAGATATAGGGCCAGGAGCTGGTGATAATGGAGGAGAAATTATTGCAGCAGGTACTCCTAGTGAAGTAATGAAGAACGAAAATAGTGTCACTGGTAGATATTTAAGTGGTAAAGAATGTATTGAAATACCAAAAAAAAGAAGAAAAGGTAATGGACTATTTATAGAAGTCAAAGGAGCAAAGGAAAATAATTTAAAAAATGTTGACGTAAAGTTTCCTTTGGGTACTTTTACTTGTGTAACTGGTGTGTCAGGCAGTGGTAAAAGTAGTTTAGTTATGGAAGTCTTATGTAAAGGAGCTTTAAATTATTTGTATCATACGAAAGATAAACCTGGTAAACATAAAAAAATATTAGGGTTAGAAAATATTGATAAAGTAGTCGATATAACTCAAAATCCTATTGGTAGAACCCCAAGAAGTAATCCTGCAACTTATACAGGTGTTTTTGATGATATTAGAACTTTATTTACAACGACAAAGGAAGCTAAAATGTATGGCTTTGGTAAAGAGCGTTTTTCCTTTAATGTAAAAGGAGGAAGATGTGAGGCTTGTCGTGGTGATGGAGTAAAGAAAATAGAAATGCATTTTTTACCTGATGTATATGTACCTTGTGAAGTGTGCCATGGAACTAGATATAATAGTGAAACATTACATATAAAATATAAGGGTAAAAATATTGCTGAAGTGTTAGACATGCGTGTTTCTGAAGCTTTAACGTTCTTTGAAAATGTTCCAAAAATTAAAAACAAATTGCAAGTTTTAGAAGATGTAGGACTTGGATACATTAAATTAGGTCAAAGTGCTCCAACTTTATCTGGTGGTGAAGCAGGGCGTGTTAAATTATCTAAAGAATTACAAAGAAAAGCTACAGGTAAAACTCTATTTATAATGGATGAACCAACTACAGGATTACATTTTGCTGATATCAAGCGCTTACTTGCAATTATTCAAAAAATAGTAGATAATAATGATACAGTAATAGTAATTGAGCATAATTTAGATATGATAAAAACAGCGGATTATATAATAGATATTGGACCTAATGGTGGAGATGATGGAGGACAAATAATTGCAACTGGCACTCCGGAACAAGTTGCAAAAAATAAAGACTCATATACTGGAATGTTCTTGTGTAAAATGTTATAGGAGGAACTATGAGACTAATAGTCGTAGGTAAAGATAATAAAATAAGATTAAATAAAATCATAGAATGGATAATATACATGATAGGTTATACAATTTCATTTATTTTAATATCAAAAATGTTTGGTACATTTCAAATTGATGATGACCACTTAATCTTCTATTCTTTTTTATCAGTTGTGTTAATTTATATTCTTAATAAAACAATAAAACCAATTCTATTTAAATTAACATTACCTATTACCGGAACTACGATGGGATTATTTTACTTTGTAATAAATGCTGTAATTTTAAAATTAGTAGATATTATATTAGGAGATAAATTAAATTTTACGTCTTATTGGAAACTTTTCTTTATAGCATTATTATTAGCAATTACTAATGTAGTAATTGAAGAATTAATTATTAAACCAATTTTAAGGAGATTTAAAAGATCATGAGTAGGGTTGCATTAGATTTAGGATTTATTCAAATATATTGGTATTCTATTATGATTTTATTTGGTTTGTTGGTAGGATTATCAGTTATTTATAAAGAAATGAAAAAACAAAAGGTAAATATTGAGTTCTTTACTAATTTAGCTTTTTACACAGTTATTTTAGGAATAATCGGAGCTAGAATATATTATGTGTTATTTAATTTGGATTATTATAAAAATAATGTTTTGGAGATTTTTGAAATATGGAATGGTGGATTAGCCATCCATGGAGGAATAATTTTAGGTGGTCTATTTGCTTTGTTTTATTGTCATAAACATAAAGTAAATACTTATCGTATATTAGATATATGTGTAGTGGGGTTGATTATAGCACAAGCTATAGGTAGATGGGGAAATTTTTTTAATCAAGAAGCTTATGGTATTTTGACTACAAAGGAGCATTTATTGTCTTTACACATCCCACTTTTTATTGTTAATGGAATGAATATTGGAGGTAATTTCTACCATCCTACTTTCTTGTATGAATCAATATGGAATATGTTAGGTTTTATTCTTTTGCTATTAATAAGAAAATATGTAAAGAAATTAAAAACAGGTCAACTAACAGGAATATATTTTATCTGGTATTCATTAGGGAGATTTCCAATAGAAGGAATGCGTACGGATAGTTTAATGTTAGGTAATTTAAGAGTTGCTCAAATAGTATCACTAATACTTTTGATATCAGGAATAATTTTAATAATAGTAAGACAAAAAAATAAAAAAGCAAGGTATTATTATGAGGTGAGTACAAAGTGAAAATAGATTATGACGTAGTAATAATTGGTTCAGGAGTTGCGGGAATGTCTGCAGCAATTTATCTTAAAAGAGGTGGAATTAATTGTTGTATTCTTGAAAAAGAAGTTCCTGGAGGTCAAATAAATAAGTCTTCTTCGGTAAGAAATTATCCTGGAGTAATTGATGTTACTGGACCAGATTTATCTAACACTATTTTTCAACAAGTAAATGATTTAGGGATAACTTATAAATATGGAAATGTTTTAGAAATTATATTAGAAGATAATGTAAAAATTATAAAAACAGATTTAGAAGAAATAAGAACTAATTTTATTATAATTGCCACAGGTAGAAAGCCACGAAAGTTGGGATTGCCTAATGAAGATAAATTGCTAAGTAATGGTATAAGTTATTGTGCGTTATGTGATGGTAATTTCTTTAAAAATGAAGACGTGGCAGTTATTGGAGGATCCAATGCAGCTTTAGAGGAAGCAATTTATTTAGCAAATATTTGTAAAAGTGTAACAATTATTCATAGGCGTCATGAATTTAGAGCTGATAAAATTTTACAAGAGCAAATAAAACAGATTAAAAATATTAAATTAAAATTATGTTGTGTTCCTAAAGCTTTTAATGAAGAGGATAATAAGTTAAATTCTATTACTATTGTAAATGAAGATAATGAAGAAGAAGATTTATATGTAAAAGGCTGTTTTATTTATATTGGACAAGTTCCGTCTAGTGAATTGTTTAAAAATATAGTAAAGTGTGATAGTGATGGTTATATCAAAATAGATAAACATAACCGTACTAATGTTAAAGGAATATATGCTGCTGGTGATATCGTAAAAAAAGATGCATATCAATTAATAACAGCAATGAGTGATGGCGTAATAGCAGCAGTAAACTGTATAAAAGAAATAAGTAAATAATGATTTTTGCAACAGAAATGTTGCTTTTTTTTATTGCAAAATCCCTAGGGGGGG
>CANQDV010000026.1 GCA_947593955.1 uncultured Bacilli bacterium
GTTATAGGTTCATTATACGCAATTATTGCCAAAGTTTCAAGTGCTGATTGTGATAAATTATTATTTTCTTCGTTTTCTATCAATTTTTGATAATACTCCCTGTGTTCCTTTTTAGTCGTAAGTTTAAAAGTATTACCTAGAAAATCAATTCTAATTCCCCTATCTTCCTGTTCATATTTATTTTTTAATGATAATATTAGTTCTTTCGCCTCATCATCATTTAATTCTAATATATCTTTTATTTGTGTCATAGTTAATCCATCATCACCTACAACAAACAATAATCCTTCCAATACTGCTTCTTTATTCATTTACATCCCCTCACACATTATATCACCAAAGTTTTTTTCTTGAGTAATCAATAGTTCATTAAGCCTAGCCATTTCTAATATAGCTAAAAATGTAACAATAACATACTCTTTATTAAAAACATCAAATAACTCTAAAAAATTAATTTTTTTTCTTTCTTTTAAAACTTTCTTAATAGATACTCGACGTTCTTCAACTGACATTTCTTTTTTTGTTACCTTAGTAATTAATGGCTGCTTTTCCTTTTGACGGTCTAAAAATTTTTTAAAAGCATCAATTAAATCATCCAATGTTACTTCACTATTATTGACAACTTTAGCATTTTCTAAATAATTCTTTATATTTTCTGGTGCTTTAGTAAATATTTGATGACGTTCTTCTTCTAACTCTTTAAACTCAGTTGTCAAATCTTTATACTTTTGATATTCAATTAAACGATTTACTAATTGCTCTTTAGGATTTTCTTCTTCTTCCTCTTCTTCTTCATGTCTTGGAAGCAACATTTTAGACTTTATTTCCATTAACTCAGCAGCCATAACCAAATAACTACTTGCTATATCCAAATTCATTTCTTCCATTTTATTAATATAATCTAAATACTGATCAGTTATAACTTCTATTTTTAAATCTAATATATCCATCTTAGATTCTTTAATTAAATGCAATAAAAGATCTAATGGTCCTTCAAATTCATTTATTTTAATTTCTATATTCATCTTATCACATCCAATTATCATATTAATTATACCAATAATAGTATTTTATTGCAAAAAAAAGTTCCTTAGAAAACTTTTTTCCTTAAGAACTTTTTAATTTTTAGGTCTACAAAATAAACTAAATATAAAAGTAAATATAATTGCTGAAGTAATACCTGAAGCAGTTAAATCAAACATACCAGTTAAAATACCAATTAATCCATATTCATGAGCTTTAGCAAGTGCACCATGAATTAGAGAATGACCAAAACTAGTTATTGGAACTAAAGCTCCACCACCGACGTATGCTACAATTTTGTCGTAAATACTAAATGTATCTAATGCTGCTCCAATTACTACAAATAAACTTGTAATATGGCCGGCTGTTAATTTGGTATTATCTAATATTAATTGACCTAACATTGATACAAATCCTGCAAAAAGAAACGAATATAAATATATCATCTTACTGCCTCCAAACTAATTGCATGGGCAATTGAATTAATGTTTTCATGTTGGTAAACAAAGGTTGGTGAAAATAATGCTCCCGTTGGTACAAATAAAACGCGTTCTAATTCTCCTCTTTCCATTTTTGGTAGTATTTTAGCATAGTTAACTAAAGCACTACATACAGGGCCTGAGCCTCCAGCCATTACTTCTTCTTGTTTAGATAAATCATATAACATAGTTCCTGCGTCATCATAATTATTGCTAATATCTATTCCATATTCAGTATGCATATAATCAATTAATATTTCTTTTCCATATACCCCTAAATCCCCTGTTAATATTAAATCATAATAATCTGGTTCTCTCTTTAAAGCTTTTAAATGCTTATAAATAGTGTCTCCAGCTGCACAAGCCATAACTGCTCCCATATTAAATGGATCAGTTTGACCCATATCGACAACTCTACCAATAGTAGAAGATTCAACTTTAATATTAGTTTTATCTTTTGTTAAATAAATACTAGCACCACCAGTCGATGTAAAAGTTGCGGTCTTAGGTTTAGGAGCTCCATATTCGGTTGGATTTCTAAATTGTTTTTCACTAGACATATTATGAGAAGATGTAGCGGAAATACAATTTTTTATTTTTCCACCATCAATTAAACTGGCTCCTAAAATTATTCCTTCCGCACTTGATGCACAAGCACTATATATTCCAAAGAAAGGTATATCAAACTTTAATGCTGCATAACTAGATGAAGTAACTTGATTTAAAAGGTCTCCTGATATTAATAAATCAATATTTTTTTTATCTTTTTGCACTTTCTTTAGTAATATATCAATACTATCAGTTAAAAGTCTTACTTCTGCTTGTTCCCAAGTCTTTTCACCCATATATAAATTGTCATATGATTTATCAAAACCTTTTGATAAAGGTCCATCTTTCTCATATGGTCCTACTACAGTAGAATAACCACCTACATAGACATTATCATATTTATATGTCATATTACATTCCTCCCATCAATAAGTACCTAATAGTACCAAATAACCATGCCGCAACTATTCCATATAAAATAACTGATCCTGCTAATTTGAATATATTCATACCAAGACCATAAATAGGTCCTTCTTTACGATACTCAATTCCCGCACTAGTCATTGAATGAGCAAATCCTGTAATAGGAATAATTAATCCACATTTGGCAAATGTTACCCATTTATCAAAGAAACCAAGAGCAGTAAATAATGATGCAATAAATACTAAAGTAACAATCATAAATACCGAAGCATCTTTACTGGAAATATCTAAAAATTTAGAATAAAAATCAATTAATCCTTGTCCAATTGCTCCAACTAATCCTCCAATTAAAAAACTAATTATTGCATTTTGAATTCTTGTTTCTGTAGGTTTATGTCTATCGACAATTTTCTTATATTCTTTCTTTTCCATTTTTATCACCTACCAATATTTTCCCTAAAATTTCTTTTTTTATTCAAAAAAAAATATTAACTAGCTAATTTGTTTCTTAGCTTTGTTAATATTTTAGCTTCATTTCGTGATACTTGAACCTGACTTATACCTAACATCTCAGAAGTTTCTTGTTGACTTTTATCTTCATAATACCTAGCAAATATAAGTCTTTTTTCAGTATCATCTAAAGAATTGATTTCATCTTTTAAGTCTAGTATTCGTTCATCATAACCTTTTTCTTCATATTTTATAGAATCATATAGGGTTAATTCTTTTTCATCATCTTCATTCAAAACATAATCTAAACTTTTAGCATATTCATTAGCAATCATTGCTTCATTTACTTTTTCTAACGGTATTTCTAAAAATAATGCTAATTCACTATTAGTAGGTACTCTCATATATTTTTGGGTTAAAACTTCTCTAGCATGAGATATAGATTTATTTAACGCAAATAAATCATTATTAATTTTTACTACTCTATTCTCTTTTATATATTTTAATATCTCACCTTTTATATAAATATAGGCATATGATGTAAAATCCGTACCTAAATCTTTATTGAACTTTTCATATGCTTTCATTAATCCAATTTGTCCTACTTGGCATAAATCTTCAAAATCTCCTCCAAAACTATACTTATGTGCAATTTTATAAACCATATTACTATAATCAGTCATTATATTAGTCTCCTTAAATATTAATTATATTAAATGCATTTAATTCATTATAAGATAGGTATATTTTATCTATAGCTTTAATATTAAGTTTTAATTTAGAATTATTATAATATCCACATATTAATAATTTACCATCATTACCTATTAACTTTTTATATCTATCTATCATAATATCTATTTGATTACTTGATATAATACTTACCTTTTCTAAATTGATTAATAAATATTTTATTCCTGCTTTTTTTATCATATTATCAATTACATCTAAATTCTTTATTGTTTTATTATTGATTTCACCCATTAATCTTACAAAAAGGATTCCTTTTTTATATTCAATTTCTATATTCAGCATTTTATCACATTATCTCCTTGCCTATTAAATAATAGAACATCTTTTTTTAAAATTATACGTTTTCGACAAAAGATATCATTTTTTTCTATCGACAAAATTTGACATTTATTATTTTGTCCTAATTATATATAGAACAAAACATGTTAATTTTCCTAAGATCTTAATGTGAAATATTACAAAAAGCCAATATTTTTATTGGCTTCGAAGTTAAGCGGTAGTACCAGTTATAATATTTTTTAATGTTTCCCATAATGTTTTAAAATATCCAAGTTTTTTTACATCTTCTGTAATAATTAAATCGGCTTCCTTAATAGTTTTACCATTATCTTTAATTAGAACTTTACCAACAACATCGCCTTTTTTTAATGGTAAAGTTATAGGATTGATTTTAGTCTCTATATCATATGTTTTACTTATTTCTGATTTCTTTTTTAAGACACTTATATCTTCATTAATTGATGCCTCTACTGTTTTCTTAGTTCCCTTATCAATATCTATTGTTGTAATAATGGAACCTTTTTCCTTAATTAAATCTACTTTATAAATATTAAATCCATAGTCAAGTAATTGCTGTGTTTCTTCATTCCTTACTGATCCTTTTTCTTCTCCTAAAACAATAGCTATTAAACGCATTCCATCTCTTTTAGCGGTAACAGCCATACAATATCCGGCATCATCTGTAAATCCTGTTTTTAAGCCATCTGCGCCCTCGTAAAAACGAACTAATTTATTAGTATTAACTAACCAATATTTATTAGGTGTATCTTTTCTAATATAATCTTCATATACTCCAGATATTTCTAATATTTCATCATGTTTTAATAGTTCTTTAGCAATTAATCCCATATCATAAGCTGATGAATAGTGATTTTCTTCATCTAGACCAGTAGCATTAACAAAATGAGTATTCTTTAACCCTAATTCTTTTACTTTATCATTCATTTGCTTAACAAATGCGCTTTCCGTTCCTGCAATTCTTTCTGCTAAAGCAACTGTTGCATCATTCACTGTTACTAAAAAGCAGTAAAAAGTCATTTAAATTTAAGTTACAATCATTGTAACTCATTATATTAAGTTTAAAATGTAACATGACTTTATAAAAATTATCCCCATCTTTATGTTTTTCTACATAAATAGTATCTATTATACTTCCCACTGTTCTAAATATTGATTCATCATCATTTAAAATTACACTCTTTATTTTTTTATAAAAACTATCAATACTCTCTTTATAGCCAACTCCTTTAATTACAGATAAATAATTATTTTTCTTTTTTTCTAAAATACCTAAATCAGAATTATATTTATCCCTTTGAATAATATATTCTTGTGTTTCTATTTCTTTTCTAGCCCTCATATTAATAAGCTCTATTTTAGCACTTTTAATATCTCCTATTTTTTTATATAAATCATTTATCTCTTTAGTATAATCATTTTTTACTTTTACTTCACTTATTAGATTAAATATTTCTTTTATAATATCACTTTCTTGATAAAAAAGAGCATTAGCTATCTTTTTAAATATACCCAATAATTCTTCATAATAAATAATAGGAGTATTACAACCATTTATTTTCTTTTTACCATATTTTCTATAATTAGAACAACCCCAATATTTACTTATCTTGCCAGTCCTTTTATTCTGATAACTACCTTTTATAAAAGTTGCTCCATCATGATAACATTTGATCTTACCAGACAAAGCATACCTCATGTCAGTCCTTATATGTGTTTTATTTTTATATGAATTTTTATTTAGTATTTCATTACATTTTCTCCATAATTCTTCTGATACAATTGGTGGACAACTATTATTATCCTTATAAACTATCCATTCGTTCTCTTTAAATCTAATCCTTTTTTTAGAATGATAATCAACTGTCGTTTCTTTATGAGCACAAAAATACCCTTTATACTTGGGATTTCTAATTATTCTTCCAATAACAGTTCCTGCAAGTGGTTTATTTGTTTTACTCTTGATATCATATTTATCATACAAATAATGACCTAATTTAGTTGTCCCCATACGTTCTTTACTATATTCGTTAAATATAAGTCTAATTAACTCAGCTTCTTCTTCAACTATCTCTAGCTTACCTTTGTTTTTTTTATAACCATAAAAATTATCGTTACCAGGAACTACTCCCTTTTCTATACTTCGTTTATATCCAAATCTAATTCTTTCTGATAGTTTTCGTACTTCATCTTGAGCAATAGATGACATAATTGTTAAACGAAGTTCAGAGTCAGAATCAAACGTATTTATATTATCATTTAAGAAAAAAACACCTACCCCATATGACAATAATTCTTGAGTGTATCTTATACTATCGACAGTATTTCTTGAAAATCTTGATATTTCTTTTGTAAGTATTAAATTAAATTTACCTTCTTTAGCATCATTAATCATTTTAAGGAAATTATCACGTTTATTTACACTTGTACCTGAAATACCTTCATCTACATAACCTGGAATAAAAGTCCAATTATCTTGTCCTTTTATATAATCTTCAAAATACATAACTTGATTTTCCAATGAATTTAATTGCTCTACATGATCTGTCGATACACGAGCATAAAACGTGACATAAAGAGGCAAATCAATAAGCTTTTTACCTTGTGCTAAAATATTTCTAATTTGATAAAGATTAATAAGTACCACTCCTTTTTATAATGGAATATTAACTATTATATTTTTTGCATCTTTATCTTTTTTTTGTAATTCATTTAATTTGTAAATATCTGAATCTAGCTTTTTGACAACATTATTTGTATTCACAAAATCAATTAAACCTTTGTTATAAAGTTCATTTAATAACTCTTTTTGTATCATTTTTTTTGTGACTAAAATTACAAAATTATTATCCAAGTTTTATCATCCTCATTTAAACTTATTAGAATAAATTAAAAAAAAGAACTCAAAACCTAGAGTTCTAAACATGATATATATCCAAATATAAGTTAACTATAAATCCCCTTTATAAAAATAAATTTTCATTGCATCTGTAGAATATTTAGGTTTAGACACATCTATGTTCATTAATTTCCCAATATAATAAATAATGAACTGTGAAGCAATTAACAAATCAAATTCAGCCAAAATTCCATCATAATTACTTTCTATCACAATATTATTACTACCTAAATATTTTAATAATTCTTGCTCATATTTTGTTGTTGATTTTTGTTTAAAATAAATAGAACAAACATTATTCAAATTTTCATAATTAATAAATCTACCATGTGAAAAATTCTTTTTTTCGTGAATAATACAATTAAATATACCAGATTCTATAATTTTACTTTCTAAATCATAACATGCACTATTATTATAATCACCACGAAATAAATTTATCAAATTATGTTTTTTCATCTTATCTATAACGTCTTTATTTATTATCTTCCCTATTTCATTATTCCAATTTTTCATCGATGTTTTAATAAAATTATCAAAATCAACAGAACTATCAGTTTTATCTAAATAATATTTTAGAAATATTGCTGCTGGAACAACAGCACCTTCAAACGATAAAAATCCTCGTTCTTTACCCTTATTAGATGAAGTCCTATAACTTAAAATATTTTTCTTTAAAATACCTGTTTTTAGTACAATATTTTGCAATTCACCTTTGGTAACAATATATATATTTTTTTCATTTAAATCTTTAACACTATTAATAATATCATTTGTGGTACCAGAATAAGAAAATAATATTACTCTATCTATATTTTTATTATTTCTATATAGAATATCTCTTGGATATATTGGATAAGTATTGCAACCATATAACAAGTTTATAACCTTTGAAGCAAAATATGCACCAGCATATGAACCACCTGTTCCAACAAATAAACAATTGTTATTTTCATTAAAATCTATTTCATTAACTTTTTTACTTACATTGGAATTTATTGCATTTATAATTCTTGTTTCAAGATTATTGATATTGATATTACAACGTTTAATTTGCTTTCTCTCGTTATATATAAAGCTATCACAGATACATTCATTATTTATCTTTTTAATTTTAAATAAAACATTAATATGCCCTCTAGCACCCATTTTAGCAACGACCTTAGTAGTAAGTCTATTAGAATTGTTATACCATTTTTCAAATAAACTTGGATTATAAATAAATTTATTTTTGATACAATCTTTGATTATACTAGAAATAAATGCATCACCAGCACCAGTAGAATCTATAACATCTCCTTTGTATGTTAAATTAAAATTATAAACTAATCCGTTACTAACAAAAGTTGCGCCATTTTCTCCACGTGTAATAGTCATAAAATTTGGCTTTAAAACGTTATATAATTCTTTATCGGTATTTAATTTTAATCTTTTTACTAAATATTTTGATACTCTTTCATTAAAATTAATAATTTCAAATTTATTTTTTATCTTGTCTATTATTTCTCGATTTGTCAAATTTTCTAATTCAAAATACTGTCCTAAATCGATAATTTTTTTATTACTAGTATTATCAATTATTATTTGATTTTTATTATTTAAATTATCAAACACTAAAATATCATCATCATTAATGTTTTTTAAAATATAATTTGTATCAATTAAACTCTCTTCATACCATTTTTTATTATTACAAAAAGGGCACCTCTTTTTTGAAGTAAATGACCAATTGCTTGCATTTTCAAAATAAGATACGTGAAAACATCTAGTCCTTACATCATCAAAAATAGTAACATTGCTTACATCCACCTTTAAATTTTCAAGACTTTTTATTGCTATTTTACCTTGTAAATCATTTCCACATACTCCAAATACTGCAGTTTTAATACCCATTTTTGCCAAGTTAGCAATAATATTATGAGATGTCATTCCACCATTTATTCCAAGAAATTTTCCATTTTTATAATAATAATCTATTACAAGATCTCCTATACTAACTACTCTCATTTTATTGTTCTCCTTTTATATTCTTCAACTTCACTTTTTTCATTATAATCGTGATTTTTTATTAAACACTCTACTATTTTTTTCCTATTCAAATCAAATACTCCTAGAGAATCAGTATAATCAATTTCTCCATTTTCTTTTTTCCAATTATCATCTTTCCAGCTATATGGGCTACTAAAACACAATCCATATATGTAATTAAAAAATAAATTATAATCAACGGCCGATGGATTGTCTAAAAACATTTGATCAATTCTATTGATGCTAGGATATCTAACAATGCAAATGTTATTAACGCCAATATTACAATCATATAATGAATTAATAGCTAGTTGCAAAGTCTTTCCTGTTAAAACATTATCATCAAACAAATCTACATTAGAATTTTCAAAAATTTCAGAATTCATTAATCCACCAAAATTTTTAATATTAAATTTTCTTAAATCCAAAAGTTGTTTATTCGTATATCCAGATACTTCTTTATTAAATTTTAGAAGTAATAATCTTTCAATTCTATTTTGATTAATTATTTTAGCTAATATAGGAAGTTCTATACCGCCATAACTTAGACCACATGCATTTACAAATTTATTATTACAATTTTCTTTATATAAAGATACTGAAATATAGTTTTCTGCAAAATTATCAATTTCTCTATATGCTCTATAGTCTTTGGAATAATCTTCCTTGTTATTTTTATTCAACTCCTGTGCCAAGTTATTAAGTACTACCTCCTTTGAACTTTCAATTATTGCAATAGTGCTTTCTTTATCAACAATATATCTACTTTCAAAGCATATTTTACCCATTAATTTTTCGATTTTCATAATGGTAGCATACAATTTATTGTTAGTATTTTTATTATTTAGAGAAATGTCTAATAAAATATTTTTATCAAAATAGTTAGAAACTAAATGATGATTAATTAAGACCAATAAAACATTTCTACAGTTATCTAAAACGCCTAACAATAATTTCTTATTTATTTGATTATTTAAGTTTTCGGTAGATAAAACTGCATTTATGGAATCATCTAAAAATTTTGCATTGTTCTTATACCAATTTATTACATCTTTTTTAGATGTAGTATCATTTTTATTAATACTTGATCTATTTGATATAAAATAATAATAAGTTTTTGAACCTCTAAGAAGATAATTGCTATTGTCTCTTAATGAATACATTAATGTTTCATTATCCGTTGATAGCCAAAAATCTTTTAAAGGGCTATTTTGTAAAAGTTCCATCTCATACATTGGAATAATTATACTTCCACTTTCCTTATCAAATAAGTCTTCAATTCCATTACAATTATTAAAATTGCTACTTATTAAATTATTATATTTTTTTAAAAGTATTTGTCTTCCTGTTACGATATTGCCTTCAACTTTAGCAAAATTATATTTATAAACATCTTTATCTGCTTTTTCCAACGATACGGTTGGTAATATCTTAGCAATTTTTACTAATTGTAGTGTTGCATCTACCCCTTTTAATATATTTCCATTATCGTCAAATATAGGAAAGCAAGAATTACTAGATCCGCTTGTTTTATCAACACTATAACCTTGATTACAATTTAGCATTGCAAAATCATTACCACGTATATCTCCACAATCTCCGATTCTAATCATAGAATTTTGTGGAACTCCAATTATTTTCTCAGTTCTCTCGATTGCTTGATCTTTAGTTGCAGTTCCTATTTGAATAACTGAATTATTTTTATATACGCCCCTTGTTAAATGAATACCATTTAACCCATTGTTTATTATATAGTTATCTATATTATCAAATATTGAATTAATGATTCCATCAATATTAGTACTAAATACCATTCTTATGTTTAAAATTTGATTTGTTTTTAAATCTTTAGAGTAAGTTATATCAAAATAACCTCTGTTAACTAATTTTTTGTTAATTTCCGTAATTATTTTGTTTACTATTAGCAGTTGATTTAATTCATCTTCTGTTGTTATATAAATATTTTCATTTAAAAATTCTCTTTGTGAAATTTTGTTACTATAAAATAATCTTGCACCATCATTTGTCAAAACATATATTCTTTTCATATCGCTGTCATTAATATTTTCACTAGTTTTTATACGTAAATAAATATCACGCTTTAAATTTTTCAATCCAATTTCTCCGCGCCCTGTTATAAATACAACTGGAATTTTCTTTGCTAACAATTCAATAATCATATCTATTGCTCTATCATCAATATTTTTAGATCCTTTAGTAGTTAATGTACCATCTATGTCAAAGCATACCGCATTATATTTTTGTTCTAATGATTTAAGATAATTTTCAAATAAAATATTTTTTTCCATAATATCTACCTCTTTATCAAAAACTCTAAGCTTCTAACTTTTTCATTAGTATCACTTTCAATTTTTGAATCAAAAATCAAACCTTTTCCTCCGTGTTCAATCCAGCTCTTAATATTTTTTTTTGAATCGTCAATTAGCAATTGATTATTTGGAACTATTATCTGATACTTTTTTACACTAGGCGGAACGAAAATTAATGGGCATAAAATTTTTAAATTTTCTCTCAATAATTCCGTTTTTACTTTCATTTCTTGAAGTGTATGAATTTTCGTTAAAATTGCTATTTTCTTTTTTAAATTTTCAAGTTCTTTTATTATTTCAACGGAATTATTAATTGCTTTGGCTTCTTTTATGATATATTCCCATTCTTCTGGATGTAAATTTGTATATTCAAAATATGCATCAAATTCGCTTTCATCTTTGTGGTTATGAAACCCCAAATCATATTTTCGCTCTAGCATTCTTTCTTCAGAATCCAGTATTACGCCATCAAAATCAATAAATGTATAATCAGTTGTCATAATCTTATTCCCCCTTGGATACATTATAACGCATAAACTTGAAATATTTGGTCTTTTTTATTTAACATTAGTAATTCTTTTCAGTTCAAAGTGCCTTATATCATTTCTTAATTCGCAAAATGCGGTAACATAATAGTTATCTTTATATTTAAATAAATGAAGTGGATGGATTGTCCTTTTTGATTGACTACCACCAATATCATTATAAATGATTTCTATTTTATCATTTTTATTTATAGCGTTTTCAACCAATTTTTCAATTTCACCTGGAGTATTTAAGTTTATATTCGAAATATATTTACTTTTTTCATCATAAATTGAATACATTTTTTTTGCTTTATCCACAAATTCTTTAAACTTATCTAAATATTTAAACCCATTACTTAGTAATAAATTATATATACTGTCTAACAATTGAATATCATATTTGTTTATGCTAGTATAATTTTTAACTTTATCTATCATAAAATAACCACCATTTGGTCCTTTAAATGATTCAATTGCAATACCATTATTACATATTTCATTTTTATAATAACGTACCATTCGCTCTGTTACTCCTATTTTTTCAGATAATTCTTTTAATGTATAAATATTTCCAGTATTTAATAAGTCAATCATATACATCATATTTGATAATTTACCCACAATATCACCTCAATTACTAAATATTACATACACTTGCGTATACATTCAGTACTAACATTTTTTTATTTTTCAATATAACTTTATCATCACAACTAATTTTGTAAATATTATTATTTTCTTATCTTACATAATTTTTTTGTTGAACCTTTTCATCTATTATCTAATATATAAAATTCTTTTATACCATATTAATCAATCTTTTTTATATCCCTATACATTCTTGAATGATATCCCATTTTATCATAAAATTTAATAGCATTGTCATTATAAGCAAATACATCTACTAAAACATATTCACAACCTAATGATTTAAAATACTTTTCCATTTCATTAATAAGCATATTACCTATACCTTTACTTCTTGCTTCTTTAGATACTATTAACTCAGTTATTTCACCTCTTTTAGGGCATTTATAATCTAAATAATCATATTCATCATATGGAAATATACATCCCATAATTAGACCAATAACTTTATCATCATCAACAGCTATAAAACATTTACCATTATTATTTTTTACTTCTTCTAAATCTAAAATAGCCATTCTTTCCCTATATTCTGGATGCACTTTATCTAATTCATCTTTATCAATTGATACTATATACTCTTCAAGTTCAACTAATAAATTTTTAACATCTTCTATATACTTATCTTCATATTCTTTTATTTTCATTATTTAAATAATCATCTCTTGTTAATTCATATTTAGAAAAAGTTAATAATCCATCATAAAAAGTATAAGGTGATTTTTCTATTACTTCGCCTATTTTATCAAATCTTAATTTGTCAAATATTCTACAAGATGCTATATTATCTTTTACAGCACTAGAAAAAATAGCATTTATTTCTACTTTTTTAAACATATAATTTATCATTGCTTTACTAGCTTCTGTCGCATATCCTTTGCCTTGATAATTTGGATCTATGTACCAACCAACGTCACGAATAGTTATATCTTCTCCATTTTCTTGAGCGGATATTTGCCCTATCACTTCTTCATTACCACTATTTGTGTATTCTGGTTTTAAAAAGACACTCCATACAAAAACATCATTGTTATCTGCTTTATCAACTTTAGATTTATAAAATTTTTCTTGCACTTCCCAAGTCCAATGGCTAGGATCATTCGCATATTTTTTGGCACCCACCAAATACCATTTATTTACCTCTGGTATCATTAATATTTCCCATAATCTTTTTTGTTCTTCCATTTTAGAACTTCTTAAAATTAGCCTTTCTGTTTCTATCATCTTACTACCAATTAAATTCATATTATACTACTCTCCTATTTTAATAAACTTATTATTTCTCTTTCTACTTAAATTTTTCGATAACATCAAATATCTCAAATATTACTTTTGTATCATCATTAAAAGCAGAATTTATTTTACTAAAGTAATCTTTATGAACTTTTCTCCATTCTTCTAAAGAATTATTTTCTCCTTCTAATTTGGCTAAATCCCAAGTAATATTTTTAAATTCAGTTACAATAACTTTTTTGGTTTTTACTAAACATACATTATGCTTATTTGAATCCGTTAATATTGATAAATCATCTACCTTAGATAAATTATCTACCTCATACAAAGATGTAGTTGCTGTCTTTTTACCATCTAATACAAGTTTTACTAATTTATCTGTATCTATCCCAAATGTCCACTTATCTAAGTTATTTAATAATACAATAGTATCTTCCTTATTGCCTAATGTATCATTATCCTCATATTCATAAATTTTTTTGTAATCACACTTCTCGTAACATTTAATGGCTCTTATATTCCTTTTAAATGGTCTAAGTATTATGGCATCTGCTTTATATTCCTCATATATTTTCTTATTTATATTATTAACTATATTTTGACCTATACCTTTATTTAAATAAGATTCTTCGCCAATAAATAAATCATATTCATAAATATTTTGGTAATTATCTAAATCTAAATGTATATCATTTGCAAATTTATATATTTGAACTAAACCTATATCTTTATTATTCGATTTTATAATATATATTTTTTGCTTATCGTTCTTTAATTTAGTCTTATATTTATTAACGATTTCATCATATGACAAAACTCTTTGCTCAAACCATTCATATACATTTTTATTTTTACACCAAGTATACAATTTAATATAATCACTAGAACAATCTTTTAATTCTCTAAACGATATATTTAAGTTATTTATATAATTGTTAAACTTTTTAAAAGATAGATTATCTTCTACTTTATAAAATTCCGTAATTGGTCTTGGTACACCACCTGATAGTTTAACATAATAATCATTAATACTTGTTAATGCTTCTTCTTCGCTTTCATATTCATATATACCTATTCTATACCAATTAGGGTGTTCAATATGATATACTTTATTATCAATATAACAAAGAACAAAACAATGCATATGTTCTTCTTCATCAAGCTTATTAAAATCATTAGGTTCATATATTCTAGTTGCAAACATTTTATTTTTAATACCTATTTTATTTAATAAGTAATTCATTAATTTAACTTGTTCAATACATGTTCCAATACCATATTCTAATATTTCTGCTATAGATGAAGTTCTATATAATTTTCTAAAATTTTTCATATTACCAATATGAATTTCGTTATTAATATCAATCCATCCGTATCTAATATTATTTTTCATAAAAGTTAAAACATCATCAATTGTTTTTAATGATGTTGTATCTGGCAAACATTTACTAGTCTTAATTCTAACTATTACGCCATCAACATTTTTATTAAACTTTTTCCAAGTAGTTTCTTTGTAAATTTCAAAACCAACATCAGTAAATGTTTTTAAAGCTATCTTTCTATCTTTTTCAAATGTATCATAAAGGTAATCTATTCCATTTTTATAAGCTTCTTTTACCAATAATTTTAAAGCATCCTTAGCGTAACCTTTACCTCTATACTTATATTCAATTAAAACTCCACAATCATAAATATTTTCATTTTTATTATATTGATAATTGACGTATCCAACATATCTATTAATTGTACAATCTTTTATATAAGCAAAATATCGCTTCGTTGTAACTCTTTTTATATAAGTATCTTTCCATTTCTCTTTGGGAAAATCTATACAACCACTATTATAATGATATCCATCATATGATACATCATATCCAGCATTATAGCTCATTGTTTCAGCATCGTTTTCTAATTTTTGTTCATAATAATATTGATTTAATTTAGGAATAATTAATTCTATATTTTTCATTATACCCTATTATTTCCCCACCAATCAGGGATTAATTCTTCTAATTTTACTATTTTTTTAGTATTAAAATCTCTCAATATTTCAATATTCTTACTATTTTTAGAAAGTTGCATCATATATTCCCTACAAGCTCCACAAGGTGAACCAATATTACCTTTAGAATCGACACATACTAATTTTACAATTTCATTTTCGCCATTTGTAATCATATTAGCAATGGCATTTCTTTCCCCACACATACCAAGTGTTGATGCCGTATCAATACATACTCCAGTATAAATATTATGATTTTTAGTAAGTATGGCAGCTCCTACCCCTCCAGCACTAATCATACCTGATATATTTCTTGGATTTCTGACATTTTTAGCCTTTTCATATAATTCTTCCCAAACAGTATTTTTACTATATAAATATTCTATATGAATAGCATATACACCATTCTTCTTAATAGCTTCTTCATATCCATCAAGTTTACTTACATTTTGAATCGCTTCTTCTTTAACATCAGTAGAAGAAGTTGTATATCTCGTCCCTTCCAAAGTAAATAGTTCATCTAATGAATTATAATGATTTACTTCTTTAACTTTAACGTAAAATATGCCTAAATTATCACTAGTAAATTCAATAACATCATCTCTTTTTAACTTACTATAATCGCGCTTGCTATCTTCTTTATTTGCTCTAATTTCTATTCTTTTAGTATTATTTTTGATAGATAGAGCAGCTCTATCATTAATATTTAATTTCATTAACATATAATATCCTCCTAATAAAAAAATTCTACATAATGCAGAATTCTTCACAATCAAAAGAATATTCCTAAAAGTTTTATATATTAGGAGTCGTGATTAATTCTGCATTGTTTATAATTTGTAAATTTTTCATTTTAATCACACTCCTTCCTTTTAATAATTTACACTGACAATATATCATACTTTTATTATTTTGTAAATCATTGTACTTTTTTAATACAAAGTTTTTTGTAATTATACCATTCTTGCTCTTTCATAAAAAGTAACTGCTTTATTGATACAGCTAGTTCATTCGCACTTGCCATCGTAATTCCTTTCATTAAATCCCTTACACTCATTTCTTCACCAGTCTGTAACCAAATTTGTGAACCACCCATACCTGATGCATTACTACTTGCCTTTATCTTTTCATCCCAAGATAAGTTACCATTCTCTATATTTTCCAAAATAATTATTTGAGCAACCATTTTAGTCATAGATGCTACTGCTACTTTATCATTTTTATTCTTTTCATATAGTATTTCTCCAGTAGTAGCTTCAAGTAAAACTCCACTTTTAGCATTTTTCAATAAATCATCACTATTAGCTTTAACATACATAGGAAAAATAGTAATTATAATAACTAATAATATTAATAATTTTTTCATAAATTCACCTCTAATAAATTATTATGTAAAACAGTTATTTTATATTTATAATTATCAAAAATTTTGTTTTATTGTCTTCTTTTGTAAGATAAAAGGAATCTTATTGACATATATTTTTATAGAAATATAATGTGATATTGGAGGTTCTATGAAAAAGAAATTTACAATTGCTTTTGTAGTTGTAGTTTTAAGTTTTGTAGTAATAATGGCTCATGATAAAGTTTTTTCTCTAAGTAAAAATAATGAAAAAAATGACAATTATTTAACATTAAAGGAAAAATTAAAAATATTAGGTAATATTAATGAAAAAATAGATTATTTTAATACTGACTATATTGATAGATATATTAAATATAAATCAACTCATCCTAATAAATCTAATAGTAATATTGTGTTAGAAGTTAATATTGGGTTAGATCAAGAATTTTATACTAACATTAAAAAAAGTAGTAATGTAGATACTACTTTTGTTCTCGTCAATAAGTTTAATTATTTAGATGAAGATTATATTCCAAGTAAATTAGAAACAATTGATGCTAATTATTCTTTAGGTGAAAAAAAGTTAGTAAATGTTGCAAGAATTTCTTTTGAATTTTTAGCAAAGAAAGCCAAAGAAGATGGTTATAACATAAGAGCAGTTTCTACGTATCGAAGTTATGATTATCAAACTACTCTTTATAATAATTATGCTAAAGAAGATGGAGTTAATAATGCTGATCAATATTCAGCAAGACCTGGTTTTTCTGAACATCAGACAGGTTTAGCTGTCGATATAGATAATGTTGATAATGATTATATGCATTTTGAAAATACCACGGAATTTACTTGGATGCAAGAAAATGCTTATAAATATGGTTTTATATTAAGATACCCTAAAGATAAAGAATACATAACTGGTTATACATATGAACCATGGCATTATCGTTATGTTGGAGTGGATATTGCTAGTTTTATTTATAAAAATAAAATAACTTATGAAGAATATTATGCTAAATATATTATGAAGTAATGCTCTTATTTCTATAATATTGTAAAGTTACTTGACTAGGTGATATATTACTTTCTATTGTAAAATCATTAGTTCCTACTCCTGTTCCAATATTTTGTAAACCTATCGGTTCATATATAGGATTTTCTAATTCATATATTATTGTTACTGGTGTTTTTTTACTAGCTTCATCTTTCAAATAAGCTTTCCATTCTTCTAAACTTTGTACTTTGTTAGTTGTTATTATAAATGGTCTTGTCTTATCATTATATCCATATATTCCATTACCATTTCTATTGTTATAGTCTGTCTCTTTTAAATTAGTATATGGATAATGACTAGATAACAAACTAGTATTTGTCTTTCCTATCTTATCTTTAAAGGCCTCTTCAAAATAACAATTTAAGGCACTACCTGTTTTAGATTTACTACATGTCCACGTCTCATTTCCATCTAGAACATATATACCCACATTTCTTACTATCCTTTGATTAATAAAATCTATATAATCACTACTATTCCCTACTTTTCTTAATGGTTCATATCCTTCCAAATCAATGGTTATATCTTCTATTTTATCACTTTCTACAAATCTTATTCCTGCTATTTCTAGACTTGCGTTAGAAACCCTAGTATAGTTAAACAAAATTACAGGTTTAATATACTTAGTAGCTGGACGAAACTTATTATTACTATTATTTATTATTGCCTTTTTATATTCCCATGTATTGGAAACCGGACTACCCTTATTACCAGTAAGTAAAGAATAATTATATGAATTACCACTTTTAGTCTGAGATAATTTAGTTCCCTTAGGTATTGTCCCATGGTTCCATGGTTCTTTTAAAGTTATTGTATTAGTTTTTTTATCTACTTTATCATAGGTATATAAGCTATCCCATACATTCCTAGAATAAGTTAATTCAGGATAATGATATCCTTGACTATCTACATAATTCCAAAAAATAAAACCTAATTGCTCATAAGAAGTTGAACTTTTTGCTTCAAAATTAGATATATCATCTAAATGTACTTCGATATCTCCATCATTCAAATCTTGAGTTAATGTTGTCAAAGTATCTTGCATATACATGAAGTTATTTGACACAATAATTTTTTTATCAGTATCGTACTCCATAAAACCTATGTAATATCTAGCATCTAGATTACCAATATTTTTGATATACATTGAATAATTATAACTTTTTTCTGGATCTATTGCTATTAAATTTCCACTGGTAAGTACAACATAAGTATTACCTGCATAACTAAAACTTCCCTTTATATCATTATTTGGAGTATCGCTAGAATACTTAAATGAACCAAAATTAGTATTATTTCCTAACTCTCCATATCCATTAGTTACTAAATTATT
>CANQDV010000027.1 GCA_947593955.1 uncultured Bacilli bacterium
AAAAATGGAATTAATTATCAAATATGGGCGGGGGAAACTCATGCAGGATATTTTTCAACTTCTTATGAAGAAGCTCATGCGAATGAAGTGGATTCTGATATTAAAGTTTATTTAGAAAATTGGTATGAACAACATTTAAAAGCTTATGATAGTTATATAGCTGATACAGGCTTTTGTAATGATCGAAGCTTATCAACAGGAACCGGAGTAGGAAGAGTAGACACCCATTATGGACCAGGAGCAAGACTATATTATAACAGCACAAAAACACCCCAATTTTCATGTCCCAATCCAACCCATGATTTATTTACGGTAACAAATAGTAAAGGTAATAAAAAGTCTACCCAAAAAGTAGGTTTAATAACAGCCGATGAAGCCGTATATGCTGGTGGAGTATATAATGTAGCAAATAGTAGTTATTATTTATATACAGGGGTTAATTATTGGACAATGAGCCCCTTCACCTTCAGCTCTGCCCTTTCCGGCGCGCTCGCTTGGCGCGTTAACTCGACTGGGTACTTGTACAGTACGTACGTCTGGAATGCTCTCGGTGTGCGCCCCGCCATCAATCTCGCATCTAATGTAGAAGTAACTTCCGGAGATGGAACTGTTAATTCACCATATGTTATAAAAGTTAATTAACACAATGATCTAAAATCTTGACATTCATTTGCAAAACCTTTTGCAAATGAAGCAAGTAAACTAAATTATGGTATATATAAAATTTATATATATAGGGAACCGCTGCACGCGCCCCTTCAACTTCAACTCTGCCAATTCCAACGCGAACGATTGGAACGTTAACTCGACTGGGAACTTGAACAATACGAACGTCTGGAATGCTCTCGGTGTGCGCCCCCAATTTCTTCAATACATGGATGAATTTATAACAATTAGTTATGGTAAAATGATTTCTGAAGAAACAAGTGTTTTCCTTGCGTAAGCTAAATAGAAGTATCGAAAAATAAGTGTGTTAGTAAATGTTAATAAATATTGAAGGGGCGCTTATTTTTCATTTAAAGGAGGATAAATGAATGATTTCATTTTAATGAATAAAATAAAAGAATTAAATATTTATACTGAACAATACATTTTTGCATCTTTTCCTAAAAAAGATTTAGCTTTGAAAATAAGATTAGAACAAAATTTATATTTATTAGTCGAATTAACTATTAAAGCTAATGTTAATAAAGGAAATATAAGAAGTAAATATCAATCTGATTTAATTGCAACTATCTATTTAGTTGACTATTATATCGGAATTATATATGAAAAAGAAATAATTAAGAAAAAAAGATTTACTGCTTTTATGCAGTTGTTGATGGAAATAAAGAAAATCGCCATAAAATGGAAAGATAATGAAAAGAAAGAAGAATTTGTATAAAGATATATTAAAATATGAACATATTTTAGATATAGTTAAGATTGTTAGTAAAACAACTAAAAATAAAAAAGAATTATTAAACTTTAAGTTTGCTCAAAATATTCATATTTATGAAATTTTTAATAAGTTATGGCATAATGATTATCACTTTTCTTCATATCATATCTTTCTTATTAAAGAACCTAAATATCGTATTATTATGAGTGAAAATATTAATGATAAAATAGTGAATCATTTAGTTAGTAAATATATTTTGTTACCATCTATTGAACCTTGTTGTATTGATACTAATGTAGCTACTAGGAAGAATAAAGGTAGTGAATATGCTTTTAAGAAATTTGATCAATATATAAGACAAATTGGTTTTAATAAAACAATATATGCCTTAAAAATAGATATTTCTAAATATTTTTATAATATTAATCATTTTATCTTAATGGATAAATTATCTAAGAAAATTAAAGATAAATATTGTCTTGATTTAATTAAATCTATTTTAGATACAACTAATGATGATTATATTAACGATAAAATAACTTGTTTAATTAATAATGAATTAAAAAGATTAGATGGTCTTAATTTATCTTATAATGATAGAAAAAATAAAGAAGCTACTTTAAAAAGTTTACCTCATTATCAAAAGAATAGAGGACTACCTATTGGTAATATGACCAGTCAAATATTAGCTGTTTTTTATCTAAACGATGTTGACCATTTTATTAAAGAAGATTTAAAGTGTCGTTATTATATAAGATATATGGATGATTTTGTGATCTTAGATACAAATAAAGATAAATTAAAGTATTGTTTTAAAGAAATAAAAAAGAAAATATTAACAAATGATTTGCAAATTAATAATAAATCTAATATTTATAATTTACGTAATGGTATAAGTTTTTTAGGTTATACTTTTAAGGTTACAGATAATGGCTTAAAGATAAGATATAATAATGCTACAATTAGGAGAATTAGTAGGCATTTAAGAGGTAAAAAAGTAAAAGATTATAATCATTTTTTTAAAAGTAAGTCTAGTTATAAAGGTTATTTTAAAAAATGTAATACAGCTCTTTATTATGGAAAGTATAAGAAAATGGAGGTTAATGATATGTATGAGAGATATTTAGAATTAAAAAGTGATTATCCTAGTAATTTAGTTTTATTAAAAAGAGGAAAATTTTATAGAACTTTTGATGATGATGCTATTATGCTTAGTTATATTATGGATTATCAAATTATTGATAATCGAGTTGGTTTTCCTTTAGAAGGATTATTTAAAGTAAAAAATAAAATACGTTCTTATTCTATTAATTTAGTAATTTTAGATGGTGATAAAATTATGTGTGAAGAAGGAAATAATGAAAATAATTATAAAACTATTTTAAAAGAAAGTTATAGTAAGTATGATAAGAATATTAAAATAGAGGAATTGTTTAAGGTAATTAGGGAAAAGTTAGAGTTAAATATTGATAATTATAAATTACTTAAAGATTATGTTGATACAATGTAAGAATTATATGCTTTTATATAACTCTTTTTTTTGGTATAATATTTAATAGATAAATACTTTATAAGAAGGTGTTATAGTGAATAAATTAGTGGAACTTGATGGAATTAAATATGATGAATATGTTAAAAGTCATCCTGTGAAATCACACTTTTTGCAATCTTTCTATTGGGGTGAATTTGCAAAACGTGAAAAAAATGTAACGCCTTATTATATGGGATTTGTTGATGATAATGATAATATTTTAGCGGGAACTTTATTATTACAAAAACACTTACCTTTAGGGTATTCATATTTTTATGCTCCTAGGGGATTTGTTATTGATTTTTCTAATTATAAATTGGTTAGTGATTTTACTAAAAAATTAATTGAATTTATTAAAACTAAGAAAGGTATTTTTTTAAAAATAGATCCGGATATTATATGGCACGAAGAAGATTGCAATGGTGTAGTAAAAAATCAAGAATACAATGCCAAAGAAATATTTGATAATTTAAAAAAAATAGGGTTTAAACATTTAGGATTTACAAAAAATTTTGAAACGATGCAACCACGATATACTTTTAGAATTGATTTTAATAAATCTTGGGAAGAAATAGAAAATAATTTTTCTAAAACTACTAAACAAAGAATAAAAAAAGCTTGTGATTATGGAGTAGAAGTAACAGTTGGAAATAAAGAAGATATTGATACTTTTTTTCAATTAATGATTTTAACGGAAAATAGAAAAGATTTTGTTACGCACAATAAAAAATATTATGAAACTCTTTATGAAATATGGCATAACTTAGATTTATGTAATATTTTTATTGGTAAAGTAAATATAGAAAAAATATTAAATAAGAATAAAGAAGAATTAAGTAAATTAGAAAGTGAATTAGAACCTCTAGATAAAGAAGAATTATCTAAAAGTGCTAAGAGTAAGAGAAAGGAATTAGAAAAGAGAATAGAAAAAATAAATAATGATATAGAAAAATATCAAGATGCTAAAGAAAAATATGGAAATATAATTCCTTTAAGTGCTCATTTTATTATTGAATATGGCAATAAAGCTTGGGTTTTATATGCTGGTAATCATAATATATTATCGGAAACTTATACTAATTATAAAACGTATTATGAACACATTAATTATTATTATCAAAAAGGGATTAAAATTTATGATCAATTTGGTACTATTGGTGATTTGAGAGATACTAATCACCTTTTGGGATTACATGAATTTAAGAAAAAATTTGGTGGTAATTATATAGAATTTATGGGTGAATTTGATTATGTGACTAATGGTTTTATGTATTTTGTATTTACTAAATTAGTGCCTATTTATAGAAATGTTGTAAAAAAAGTTGCTAAAATGCGAAAATAGAAGGTGAAATATGAAACTGATAGAATTAACTAATAAACAATTTAAAGACTTTGCTATTAATCATCCCCTTATTAGTTTTCATCAAACTAAGGAATGGGGAGATTTAAAGTGTGAAAATGGTTGGAAAAGTTATTTATTAGGTTTAGAAGATGATAATAAAAAAATAGTAGCGGGTTGTTTATTATTATCTAAAGTGACACCAATTAAAAAGAACATGTTTTATTCACCTAGGGGTTTTTTAATTGATTATAGTAATTATGAATTATTAAAAATATTTACTGAAGAGATTAAAAAGTTTGTGAAGAAAAACAATGGAATTTTTATTAAAATTGATCCATATTTATCTTATCAAGAAAGAGATATTGATGGTAATATTGTCGAAGGTGGTGAAAATAATAAGGACGCTTTCCAAAATCTTATTAAATTAGGTTATAAACATTTTGGATTTAATCTTTTACAAGATACGTTGCAACCTCGATGGATTTTTACTACTACAACTAAGAATAGAACTGTTGAGGATGTTATGAAGGATATGGATCCTAAAACGAGACAAATATTAAGAAAGAATGAACGTGAATTTGTTAGAGTTAGGGAAATAGATGAAAGTGAATTATCTTTGTTTAAAGATATTATGCAACATACCGGAGATCGTCGTGATTTCATTGATAGGCCATTAAAATATTATCAAGACATGTATCACCATTTAGGAGGAAAACATAATATTTTAAAAATTTTTATTGCGGAATTACATACTAAAGAATTAATTAATTCTTTGGAAAAAGAAATAAATGATAATAAAGTAGAATATGATACTCGCCAAAAGAAATATGAAATAGATCCTTCTAAGATGAATGAACAAAAATATAAAGCTAAACAAGAAGAAAACATAGCTAATATTGATAGATTGTCTAAGAAAAAAGAAAAAATTGAAAAAATAAGAGAAGAAAATGGTGATATTGTTCCATTAGGTGGTATATTATTTTTGATATATGGTAATGAAGTTTTATCATTAGTAGGTGGTTCATATCAGAAATTCATGGAATTTCAATCTGCTTATACTGTTCATTGGGAAGGTATGAAATATGCTATCGAAAATAATTATGATCGTTATAACTTTTATGGAATAACAGGTATATTCGATAAAAAAAATCCTTTATTTGGTCTTTATTCATTTAAAAGAGATTTTGGCGGTCAAGTAGTAGAATTATTAGGTGAATTTGATTTAATTGTTAATAAACCTTTTTATTATTTATACAAGTTAGCCTTCTTTTCATATCGAACTATAAAAAATATTATTAATAAAATAAAAAGAAAAAAGCGTACTAATTGATATTTAGGATACGCTCTTTTATTTTATCTTTATATTTTTTAGATAACAGTTCCACAGAACTTTTGTTGTTAAAGTATATTTTTCTTTCTTTGAAATCAAGATTTATTATTCTATTAACGTTAGCTAAACACGATTTATGTGTTCTTATAAAAATATTTGGATACTCTATTTCTAATGCTTTAAGTGTTTTTTTATAATATATGCTTTTAATATCGGTTTGAATAATTGCTTTTCTCTTTTTACTATCTATTGTAATATATAATATTTTGGATAGGGGTATAAAAGATATAGAATTATTATCATATATTTTTATAACTTGGTTACTAGTATTTAATCTTTTTATAATTTCGTTAATACTTTGTTCTAATAATTGATAGACATTATCACTTTTTAGAATCATACAAAATATTCCAAACATACTTTTTAAGATTTCGTTACCATATTCAGGATAAGCAGTTAAAAAAATTATAATCGCGTCGACTTCTTTTAACCTAATTTCTCTTGCAATATCTAGACCATTTCTTGTATTAGTTCTAATATCTAATATATATATTTTATTTTCTAATTCTAATTCTACATATTTATTAAACTTGTCATCATATTCAAGAAATAACTGTTTATTGTATTCAAAATTAGTCTTTATCATAATTTTATCAATTATAGATGAGACTTGTTTTAGCCACATACAATTATCATCTACGATTATAAAATTTATCATATTAATCCCTCCAATACTGCTAGGGGTGCTTTAATTTTAATATCTATATTTTAAGTTATTATCTTTTAAATAGAGAATTTTAAAATATATATTTTTATTTTGCCTTCTAACATCTACATACAACATAATCTACTTCCTTTCTATTTTCTAAGGATAACATACATGTAAAAAAAATGTTTGTAAGTTGCGTAAAATTATATTATTTTTGCGCAAAATAAAAAAAGTGACATTAATGTTAATATTGTAAGTGATTTAAAAAAGTGATAATATATAAGAGAATAGAGGGTGTTAATATGGACTTTATTATTGTCTTTTTTAGAGACATGATTGATGGATGGGTATATTATACTGTTTTAGTGGTAAATACTATTTTGATATTAGCAATTATTGGTTATTTAGGGGATAAGAAGAATGCAGAAATTATTAAAATGGGAATGAATACAGGAACTCCTACTTTTAATAATGGTACAGTTGACCTTTCATCTGGATTAAATAATAATAATGTTGATTCAGCAAATAATCAAAGTGCTCCTTCAGTTATTCCTCAATTGTCAGCTATGGTTAATCCCAATGCCAATCCACAAATGACTACTCAAAATAGTCCAATTAATAATCTTAATTCTCCCCAAGTAAACAATACAGCATCTATTCCTAATGTAGTTCAATCTACAGTAACTCCCATGAATATATCTTCCCCTTTACCTAAAAATGATGTTCCTATAACCGGGGAAATTAATCCAGTTCCAAACCAATCTAATTCTCCTTCAGCACCTGTGAAAGAGCAAGGAAATGTTAATCCAGGATTTATGATAGTTGATGAAAATACTAATAAATAAGATACAATAGAGTATTTACTATTTGTATCTTTTTTTGTATAATTAAAGAGTACTAAAATAGTATAAGGAGAATATGTATGACGATAACAGTTGATAGTATTTTATCGATTATTAATAAAACAATTGATATTTTAATTGTATGGTTAATTTTTTATTATATATTAAAAAATATAAAGAATAATGTTAAATTAACTTTGATTTTTAAAGGTGTAATAATAATTGCAATATTGAAAATTATTTCTGATGTTTTTCATTTTGTTACGATTGGATTATTACTTGAATATTTGATCATGTGGGGACCTCTTGCTTTAATTATTATTTTTCAACCAGAAATTAGAAATGTATTAGAACAATTGGGAAGAAGTCAATTATTAGGTAGACATAAAGTTTTAACGGTTGATGAACGTGAGAGATTAGTTTATGAAATAGTTCAAGCAATGGATTATTTAAGGAAAGCGAGAATTGGAGCATTAATTGTTATTGAGCGTGATATCAGCTTATCTGATTATATTAATCGCGCTAAAAAAATATATGGCGATTTATCAAGTGAGTTATTGATTTCAATATTTTTCCCTAATAATCCCCTACATGATGGAGGAGTAATTATTCAAGGAGATAGAATAAGCTGTGCTGGAGCTGTTTTTCCTACTAGTAACAATTTAAAGAATAATAAACGTTTAGGAACAAGACATAGAGCTGCTATAGGTATTACTGAAGAAACTGATTGTATTTCTCTTGTAGTATCTGAAGAGACAGGTAGATTATCAATTGCTGTTAAAGGCGAACTATTCTATAATTTATCTCTTGATGATGTTAGAATGATGTTGATAGATGAATTAAGACCAAAACAAGAGATTGATATTGAAAATGAAGTAAATGAGGAAGAAATATATGAAGAAAATAAATAAAGGGAAAAGTAATATATTTGTTAAAATAATTAATCTTTTTGATAAATGGGTTATAACCCCAATAACAAAATTGATTTTATTAATAACAGATTTTTTCAAAAGTAATGGTCATGGATTTGAAAAGGCATTAACTAATAGACAATCTCTTGTTATTATATCTTTAATAGCTGCACTTATTACTTTTTTTGTGATAGATAACAAATTTACAACTCTTGATAATTCTGCTGAAAGATTGTATGGTCAAAAAGTTAAAGCTATTTATAATGAAGAAGCATATGTAGTTGAAGGATTACCAGAAAGTGTCGATGTCACTTTGGTAGGTAGAAAATGGGATGTATATTTAGCAAAACAATATCCTAATGATGAAGTAACGGTTGATTTAACTGGTTTATCACCTGGTAGTCATCAGGTATCGTTGAAATATAAAGAATCAGTTTCTTCAGTAGATTATGTTTTGGATAATTCTACAGTAACTGTAACAATATATGAAAAAATATCAGAAAATAGGGAACTTTCATCTGATATTATTCACAAAGATCACTTAGATACAAAATTAAACATTGATAGTGCAACATTAAATAGAAGTACTGTAATTATTAAAGGAGCTGCTTATAAATTAGGCGAAGTTGCCTCTGTAAAAGCATTAATTGATGTTGATAATATTACGAGACCTACTGTTGGAAGTACTACTTTAACGGATATTCCTTTAGTTGCATATGATAAAAATGGTAATGTCGTAAATGTCGAAATAGTTCCTTCAACTGTCGAGGCAGTTATTAAGATTGCTTCTCCTAGTAAAGTTGTTCCAATTAGGGTAATTCCCGAAGGAACACCAGAGGGTAAGGCCGTTAATACTTTGACTCCTAGTCTTACTGAAGTTACTATTTATGGCGATGAAGAGTCATTAAATAAGGTTGAGTATTTACCAGTTACTATTGATGTATCAAATGTAACCAATAATAAGACTTATACAGTTAATTTAACAAAACCGGCGGGAGTTCGCGAAATAAGTGCTAAAACAATAACTGTAAGTTTAACTTTAGATGATATTGTGTCTAGAGAAATAGAAAATATAAAAATAAAAACTACTAATTTGCAATCTGGTTATGTTGTTCAAGCTTTAAGTGAAGAATATAGTTCTGTACCAGTAATAGTTAATGGTAGTAAATCTGTACTTGATGCATTAGATGTATCTACTATAGTTGCTTATATTGATTTAAGCGGATTAACTGAAGGAGAACATGAAGTAAAAGTTCAAGTAACAGGTGAAGATACTAGATTAACTTATACATCTCGTGTTAGAACAGTTAAAGTAAGAATTACTAAATAAAAATAATAAGCTAAGATTATCTATAATTGATAATTTTAGCTTATTTTGTCGTTATATTTGCTTTATTTTCAGATATATGATATAATGTAACACGAAATGGCGCACTATTCTAGTCGATGCATTTATTACGAAGGCGAGGGTAAAATATCGTCAAAGAGCATATCTATGAAACGTCTGGTGTTTGCTTCTTACGCCCAGTTTGGGGTGAATGCTGGATTCGAAGAGTTTGTGGGCGCTCGTAATGGCATACGATTCCGACCCACTTTCTCGTGGAGACCTACTTATTGTAAAAAGCTTTACTTTTTATGATGTAGGCTTGAACCTATCATGTGGCTAAAGCTACGGATAGAGTAGCTTGGCTTGAGTGATAATAGGGAATAGAGACAGCTTTTTATTAGTGTACACTAAATAAAAAGTATCGCTACTTGAAACTATTATTGCAAAAAAGCATAGTAATAGGGGGTATTGTTGAGGAAATCTCCTAGAGTGTATATTAATGTAAGATTGCAGTGTGCACTAAGTGGTAATCAAGTCATAGTTAAGGAAACTTACTATTTATTTTTTTAAAAGGGAACTGCTTGTACGGTAACGACAAGTAAAAATAAGGGAAATCCAACTTGACCTAAAGGCGCAAAGTTTATTACAATAATAGCCATTTCAAATAATTTAAGGGGTTATATGAAACAAAAAAAATTTAAAGAAAAATATTCTAAAAAAACTGGTAAGATACCATTAAAAAATAAAAAATTAGTTGATTATAGTTGGATAATAAGAATAACGTTGGTAACTTTTTTAATATCGTTATCATTTTCATTATTATCAGAAACTATTATACCCAATGTAAACATTTTTATAAGTGTATTATTAATCTTTGTATTTATTGACCTAGGTATAATTTTTGATATGATTGGAGTTAGTATTACAGTAGCAGATGAAAGGACTTTTAATTCCATGGCCGCCAAAAATGTTAAAGGTGCTAAACTTGCTGTTAAGTTAATAAAAAATTCAGAAAAAGTATCTAGCTTTTGTAATGATGTTATCGGTGATATATGTGGTATTATTAGTGGTGCTACGGCAGCATCTATTGCTATTGTTTTAAGCAATATTCTTAATTGGAATCTTTTGATAATATCATTAATCATTACAGCTGTGGTTGCTTCATTAACTATAGGTGGAAAGGCAATAGGAAAAAGTTTTGCTATAAATAAAAGTGATACTATTATTTTTAAATTTTCATCTTTTCTAGCATTTTTTTATAGAAAGTAGTAACAATATTACTTTCTATTTTTTTGCTTATTTAAATACATAATAAGAATACTAAAATATCTAAAAAAAATATTCATAAAATACTTTGTTTTTGACTAAAATTTAATTAGTATCTTTTTGTCGATTTAGGTTGAAACATTAAGGTAATTTTGTTATAATTTAAGAGAATTGGGTGTGATATGATGGATGACGATAAAATAGAAATAATCGATTTAGAAGATAACAAAATTGATAATAATATAGATAAAAAAGAAGTAAAAGGTGGTACTGTGTCAACTGGAAAAACTAAAAAAAGGCATTTAAAGAAAGGATTGATACAAAATGTTTTTTGTATAGTTAGTTTCCTTTTTATAGTGGGATGTTGTGTTTTTTATGGTAATAGGTTAATTAAATATTATAAAATTTATAATCCTAAAACTTCATCAGGAGAAGCAATAGAATTAATATCTAATGCTATTTTAAAAAATACTGAGATAGTTTTTGAAGGTTCGGGATTATATAGAACGAATGGTCTTTATGTTTATAAAGGTGACGCTACTAATAATTATATTAAATATGCTAATATGATGTGGAGAATACTTAGAACTAATGTCGATGGTTCACTTGAAATAATTTTAGATGATTCCATAAATGCTCTTGCATGGGATGTGAAAACAAAGAACTATGTTGATAGTGATATTCATAAATATTTAAATGATGTAATTTTATCAAAATTAGATAAAAACTATTTAAGTAAAACATCAATATGTATTGATAAGATGGAGTCAATTGATAAATTTAGCTGTGATAACAAAAATAATGACAGTTATGTTAAATTACTAGCAGCTAATGACTTTTTGAATAGTGTAGCTGACGGTAAGACTTTTGTATCAGAGAATGATGATTTAATATGGCTTGAAACAAGTTCCGAATCTAAAGTATGGCATACAAACGGAAGCAATATTTCAAGTTCGGAAGGAACAAGTATTTATTTAGTAAAACCAGTTGTAACAATAAAAAATTCTACACCCTTACTTAATGGTACTGGGACTATAGATGATCCATATATAATTGAAGAAGATAATAAAGAAATCAAATTTGGTTCATATTTGACCATTGGTGATGATACTTGGATTGTATACGATGTTAATGGTTCAACTTTAAAACTTGTTTATAGCACATTATATAATAATGGATTAAAAACTTATAGATTTGATTCAAATACAAATAAATATAATACAGAAAATGATAATTCTTTAGCTAAATTGTTAAATACTACTTTTTATGATTCATTATCTTATAAAGACATGTTATTAGATATGGATGTTTATACAGGTGGATATGTAGAATCTTACAAAGATACTTTTAGTGAAAAAACGACGGCTAAAGTTGGATTATTAAATATAACTGATGTAAAGTTTAATAGTGAAATAAGTGGGTATTATTTATCTAATAGTTTTGCAGATAACAAAGTATGTTTTTATAGAGATGATTTAGTTAGTTCTAAACCGGGGCTATCTAGACCTTATCGACCTACTATTTCTATTAAGATGCCAAAAGCTAAATCAGGCAGTGGAACGGCAGAAGATCCTTTTGTAATTGAGGTGTAATATGACTAAGAAAGCAAAAAAGAAAAGAAGAATTAAAAAATTGACAATTTTCTTTATTATAGTAGACGTTTTGGTAGCAGCTTGTTTCTTTTTAGTTTATGGACCATTTACTACTTTTAGAAATACTATTATAAATACGGCAATGAATACTAAAACGCATCAATATCTTGCTTATACATTTTGGAATGATGATACCATTCAGAATGTGTTATCAGCAAGTGCTTATATTCCAATAAGTGATAGTGTTAATCTTGATGATATCGTTATCGATACTTCACCTAAAGAATCATATGAAAATGAATATGATGAAATGATTTTAACTAGAACTCCAGGTAATGAAGATTATAAATATATGAAGATAAAAGTAGGTGGATACGATGCTCATTTGGTAGCAATTTATGATCCTTCAAAGGTAAGGTTGATTCATTCAAGTAGTTTTAATACTGGTACTGGACAAGAACGTATTAAAGATATGTGTACTAGAATGGGTGGAGTTGTTTGTATTAATGGTGGTATGTTTGTCGATTGGGGTTGGGGTAGTGATATTCCAATGGGATACTTAATTAAAGATGGTAAAATTATTTGGTCAGACGGTAATGGCTATGCTAATTTAATTGGGTTTACTTATGATAACAAATTATTGCTTACTTATGCAAACGGTGAAGAGGCAATTAAACAAGGAATGCGCGATGCGTTAGAATTTGGGCCATTCTTAATTGTAAATGGAAAAGAACTAGAATATGTTAATCCTAATGTTGGTGGATATTCTAGAGCAGCTCGTGTTGCCATTGCTCAACGAAGAGATGGAGTTGTTTTATTCCTAGTTACGGAAGGTACGCATGCAGCTGGTCCAAACATGGTAGAAGTAATTCAAACTTTAAAGCAATATGGTGCTTATAATGCTGCTAACTTAGATGGTGGTACATCTGCTCAACTTGCTATTAATGGTCAACTTATAAATACTCCAAAGAATATCTATGGCCAAGTAGTAACTGGTGGTCGTAGAGTTGTATCTGGTTTTGGATTAATTTTAAAATAGAGAAGTATAGAAGTGTGGTGAGATTATGGCAAAGTCTAAAAGAAAATGTAAAAAAATTAGAATTATTGCTATTATAATGATACTTTTAGCTATAGCATCAATAGTTACTGGTGGAACATTTATTGGTTTGTCTTTAACTAAAGCTAAAGAAGAAGCGAATAAAGTACAAGAACCTAGTGTTGATGAACCAATAGAAGGCGATAATCAAAATTATGAAACATCTGCTTCTTTAGTTATGGTAGGAGACGCCTTAATTCATAATGGAGTTTACTATGATGCTTATTCTAATGGTGTATATGATTTTAATTATCTTTTTAATGATTTAAAATCTGTATTTGAAAAATATGATTTAAGATATTATAATCAAGAAACTATTCTTGGTGGTACAGCTTTAGGATTATCAGGATATCCTCAATTTAATTCACCACAAGAAGTTGGGGATGCTTTCGTGAATATGGGCTTTAATCTAGTAAGCCTTGCAACTAATCACTCTTTAGATAGAGGAGAAAGCGGATTACGTAGTTCTTTAGAATTTTGGGGAAAACAGGAAAATGTTATTGCTGCTGGTTCTTATGAAAGCGAAGAATCGCGTAATACACCTAGAATTATGGAAAAAAACGGAATAACTTATACTTTACTTTCTTATTCTACATTAACTAATGGGTTAACAATACCTTATGGTAAAGATTATTTGTTTAATTTATATAGTGATGCCAAAGTAAAAGCTGATGTTGAAAGAGTTAAAGGTAAGGTTGATGTAATAATGGTAGCTATGCATTGGGGAGAAGAATATACACACACACCTACCTATGAAGAAAGACGTATTGCTGAATATCTTGCTTCATTAGGTGTCAATATCGTTATTGGTACCCATCCTCATGTTATTCAACCTATAGATTTCATTGGGGATACGATGATAGTTTATTCTTTAGGAAACTTTGTATCAGGACAAATAGGTATTGAAAGATTAATTGGTTTAATGGCATCTGTTACAATCAAAAAAACAGTTACAGATGGCGTTAGTAAAATAACACTTGAGAGTCCATCTGCCGAACTTGTATATACTAAAAAGCCAACTGATTATTCTGGCAAACGTTATTACAGATTATATCCTTTTTCAAAATTAGATGATTCCATATTACCAGGATATAAAAATTATTATAATTACTTTATGGATATAGCTACCAATGGTTCAAGAGAAATAACTAGAATACCTTAATTATTTGATATAGACGAGTATAAAACGAGTTGTTGTACTCGTTTTTATATATTTTTTTAAATATTTATTATATAATGTATATAGAGTATAGAAAAGAGTGATGTTATGAAGTATAAAATTATGGATGGTAATGAGGCATGCAGTTATGTTTCATATTATTTTAGTGAATTAGCAGGAATATATCCAATAACTCCAGCATCCCCTATGGCTGAATATGTAGATAAATGGTCTAGTGAGAATAAAAAGAATTTTTTTGGTGATGGAGTAAAAGTAGTTGAAATGCAAAGTGAAGCAGGAGCAATTGGTTTAGTACATGGAGCATTGCTTAATGGAACACTTGCTACAACTTATACAGCTAGTCAAGGTCTTTTATTAATGATACCTAATATGTATAAAATCGCTGGAGAATTATTGCCTTGTGTAATAAATGTAGCAGCAAGAAGTATAGCTACTCATGCATTATCAATTTTTGGAGATCATCAAGATATTTATGCTACTCGTATGACTGGGTTTGCCATACTTGCATCGTCTTCTGTTCAACAAGCTCATGATTTAACGGCGGTAAGTTATTTATCAACTTTAAAGGGTAGTGTGCCTTTTGTTAACTTTTTTGATGGCTTTAGGACTAGTCATGAATTGCAGAAAATTGAATTATTAGATATGGATAAGGTTAAAGAACTGATTGACAATAAAAAATTACAAGAATTTAGAAATAAAGCTATTAGTAATAATATTGTTACAAGAGGAACTAATCAAAATGATGATATTTATTTTCAATCTGTAGAAGCAAGAAATAAGTATTATAATGCTTTACCAGATATAGTTAATAATTATATGAAAAAAATTAATAAAATAACTGGTAAAGACTATAAACCTTTTAATTATTACGGTGCTAAAAATGCTACTAAGATTATTGTAGCTATGGGTTCTGTTTGCGAAACGATAAAGGAAACTATTGATTGCTTATTAGATAAAGAAGAAAAAGTTGGACTAATTGAAGTCCATCTATATAGACCTTTTAGTAGTGAATATTTGTTAAAAGTATTACCAAAAACAGTAGAAAAAATAGCTGTATTAGATCGCACCAAAGAAATGGGAGCTAATGGACCTTTATATTTAGATGTTGCAGAAGTAGTAAAGCAACATAATTCTAATATAAAAATTATCGGTGGTAGGTATGGTTTAGCAAGTAAAAATACTACGCCATATCAGATAAAAGCTGTTTATGATTTTTTAGATAGTAACAATTGTTTTAATGGTTTTACTATTGGCATTAATGATGATGTAACTAATTTAAGTTTGACAGATTCCAAGATTTCAATAAAGTCTCATGATTATGAAATGCTTTTATATGGATTTGGTTCTGATGGAATGGTCAGTGCTTCTAAGGATATTATTAAAATAACTGGGGACAATGCTAAAGTATTTGTTCAAGGATATTTTGAATATGATTCTAAGAAGTCTGGTGGTATTACTAAATCTCATTTAAGATTTGATAAGAATCCAATAAAGTCTACTTATTATGTAGAGCACCCCAATTTAGTTGTATGTACTAAAGATATTTATTTAAAAAAATTGAAAATGCTAGATAATATTGCCGAAGATGGTATATTTTTACTAAATACGGATTACGATTGTGATAAGATAGTAGATATTTTAAGTAATCATGATAAAAAAATACTTAAAGAAAGAAATATTAAATTTTATATTGTAAATGCGAATAAGTTAGCAATTGATGTAGGATTATCAGGCAAAATTAATACGATTATAGAAGCTATTATTTTTAAAATTGCAAGAATAATTCCTTATGAATTTGCAGTAAAGAAAATAAAAGAGTCATTAAAAGTATTATTTACTAATAAAGGTGAAGAAGTTATTAAGAAAAACAATTTAGCAGTTGATAGAGCAACGGAAACTTTACAATTAGTAAATACAAGCGATTTAAAAATAGGACATGATAAAGTAAAAGAACGTGATTTATTTGATATATTAGAAGCTAAGGAAGGTTATACTTTAAAAGTTAGTGATTTATTAAATCATGCGGACGGCACTTTTGAGGGTGGTAAATCTAAATTAGAAAAAAGAAATATAAGTGAAATGTTGCCATGTTATGATAAAGATAAATGTATTATGTGCAACATGTGTTCTTTGGTATGTCCTCATGCTGTTATAAGACCTTTTTTATTAAATGAAGAAGAGGTAAACAATGCCCCAAAAAGTATCAAGGATGATTTGCTAGATTCTAATATTCAAGATGATTTAAAGTTTACAGTTGGTGTAAGCCTTCCTGATTGTACAGGTTGTGGATTATGTAGCAAAGTTTGTCCTGGTAAAAAGGGTGACAAAGCTATAACAATGAAGGTAGCACTTGAATTAGAAACAAAAGATAATTTAGAAAAAAATAAATATTTATTTGATGAGGTAAAGGAAAAGAAACCACTTGCTATTAATACTATTAAAGGTAGTCAATTTGTAAAACCGAAGTTTGAATTTCATGGTGCTTGTGCGGGATGTGGAGAGACTCCTTATTTAAAATTGTTATCGCAATTGTTTGGTAATGAATTAGTCATTGCTAATGCGACAGGATGTTCTTCAATATATGGTGGTGATATTCCAGGAACTCCTTATAGTGTGCCATGGGCTAACTCTTTATTTGAAGATAATGCTGAATTTGGGTTAGGAATGGCTACTGCTGATCGAATTAGAAAAGAGAAAATTCGAGATATTATTGAAAAAAATGTAGCCATCATTCCCAATAGTGATAAGGAAATTTATGCAAGTTATTATAAGCGTATGGACTATGCCTCTAGTTGTTTGTTATATGAAGTAGTAGATAATAGCAAAATACCAGAGTTAATAGCTATGAAAGAATTTATAAAGCCAAAATCTTATTGGATTATTGGTGGAGATGGTTGGGCATATGATATTGGCTTTGGAGGACTAGATCATGTTCTTTCTACAAATGAAAATGTCAACATATTAGTTTTGGATACAGAAGTATATTCTAATACCGGAGGTCAAGCATCTAAATCTACTCCTAAAGGTAGTGTTTGCAAGTTTACTCAAGGTGGAAAAAATAACGCTAAAAAAGATTTAGCAAGAATAGCGTTATCTTATCCTCATGTATATGTGGCTACAATTTCATTAGGTGCTAACATGCAACAAGCAATCAGTGCTTTTACTGAAGCTAAGAATTATAATGGACCATCTATTATAATTGCATATGCACCATGTATTGCTCAAGGAATTTTAATGGGAATGAGTTCTTCTATAGAAGAAGAAAAAAAAGCAACGCAAGTCGGATACTTTCCAATTTTTAGATATAATCCCGAAAATAATAAATTTACCTTAGATAGTAAGGCCGACTTTGAAAGTTATTTAGATTTTTTAAATGGCGAAAATAGGTATAGAACTTTGCAAAGGACTAATCCTCAGGAATTTGATGAATTGTTGAGTAAAAATATGAAAGAAGCTAAGGAAAGATATAAATATTACGAATATTTAAGTGAAAAAGAAAAGTAAGCATTTAACAGTGCTTACTTTTAATATTGTAATAAAAAAATAGAGGTTGTCCCCCTGAGAACAACCTCATAAAAAAGAATAAAAAG
>CANQDV010000028.1 GCA_947593955.1 uncultured Bacilli bacterium
AATTAACATATATGATATTTATTCCGACTATAATTTTTCTCCATCACCCCAAATCTAATACACAGCATATTTTTTTAATTGATTATTATAATAATTCCAATTTTGATTTATATAATTAATATTTTTTATAGAATAATTACCAATTTTATATACTCCTATTGATAAAAAAACTACAATAATCATACTTATTAATATTTTCCATTTATTTTTAAATATTAATAATAATATCAATGTAATACATATTAATATAACTATAATATGAATAATATTTATTTCTAATGTCAAATAATTATTTGACATTAGTTTATTAATTAATAAACTAACAACTCTAAATGCTGATATTCCAAAAACTGAACAAATGGTACAAGTAAGCCACTTTGAGATCTTAATATTTTTCCATAAAGAATTAAATACATATGCGATTATAAATAAAATTAAATAATTATAGTGGCAAATATACAAAAATGCTGTATCGTTTCCATAAAACAAATGCAGAGCAAAGTTGAATAAATAAGCCATAAGCATTGCAAAATATAATTTATGTTCTTTTAAATTTTTAAAATTTTTATATATAAAATAGCCATTTATAAGCATAAATAAAATCATACATATAACAGAAAATATGTTTGAAAAAATGCTATTCACAAAAGTTATGTTAGTACCCATTTCATCAGTAGTAAAACTAAAAAAATTAAAAAAGTATGCAAAGTTAGAATTTAATACATTCATAACATTATTAAAGTTAACATTCAAATTAATATAACTTAATTCTTCAGTCGTTTTGTTAAAAAATCCATCTATTAACGATATAAAGAAATTAGGAGTATCTGGCCACACAATATTTTGAATATTAGACAATAATACTGAAAAAGCTAATACACTTGTCATCATTAAAATGTATTTAATAAATCTTTGCTTAACATTATCATTAAAACAAATTAATATAAATACAGCTATTGCATAATGAACAACATTTGTAATTGTTACACCTAAGCAACCAATACCTAAGCATAATAAAATTATATAATCATATACAGAAAATTTTTTGTCAATTTTATAAAAGGCAAATAACCAGAGTAACAATAAAAATATTTGAGCATAAATATAAGTTTCAATAATAGTACTAAAAATTATTTGTGGATAACTTAAAGCAAATATAGACGTTAATATTGTTACTAGATTTTTGTTAGTTGTAATTTTTTTTATAATAGCATTAAAAACTATTAAAGATATTGTAGCAGTTAAACTTTGAATTCCAATTATTACTATTATATAATTTTTAACAAATAAATTTAAAATTTTAACTATCGGTTGAAAAAAAATTACAAATAAAGGATGGACTACTAATCTATAATGACTTCCACCCCTTACTGACAAATCAGCCAAAACTCTAGGAGTATCAAAAAAATCAAATATTCCCCAATTATTAGAAGTATTAAAATAATATGAAAATAACATACCTAGAGAAAATATTATTATAAAATATATTAATCCACTTATTAATATTTTTTTATTTTTTAACATATTTCACACTCTTTTCTTGATAAAAAAAGACTTTAGAGCCTTTTTTTATTACTAATTAATTGTTAGTTTACCATCTTTTGGATAAATTTGAATAAATGTATTACCATCGGATACATCAATTTCTGTACCATCTAAATAAGTATATTTAGTTTTACCATCTCTAGTATCTTTTTGCCATTTAATTGGAACACTATAACCATTAGTTATATAAACACCTTCACCAGAACCAATATTTTTTAAATCTTTTAATTTTGGATCATCACCATATTTGTTATAAGTTACATCATAAGCAATAATATTTTTAAATTTATATTGTTCACCTGTAACTAAATCCGTATGTTTTGTTCCATTCATACTTCTATAATATACTTGTTCATTCTCATTGTATTCATAACTAGAAGTTTGATAACTAGAATATTTTATTTCTACATTATTTGCCTTTTTACTACCTTCCATTTTAGATAAATCAACAGTATCAGCTGTATAATTTAATAAATAGCCTTTATCAGTAGTAGTTCTTAATTTTAATTTTTCAATACCTTGTTTAATCATATCTGATGAAGTAAATCTTGTATGTTCTAGTGATCTATCTAATGTTTTATCAGTTGTAAAATATTTACCACCATAAACCATACCATCAATATGATCTAATTTTAATTTATCTAAATCATCATAAGCAACATAAGAACCACCCCAGTGAACATATATGGCATCATTTTCCATCGCATAATCTAAATAGTTATGTCTTGAACTTCTAATTGAACCAATTTTAGTTTCTGCCGCATCTTGGGTATATAAAGCCATCATTCTAGTTATACCACCTTCAACCATAATCTCATATACTAAATAAGCACTAGATAATCCTGATTGTGGCCAAGCTGCATGGTTATTGTTAATCATAACCGCAATTGGTCTTGAATTACTATTTAAATCAACAATTTGAACATTTTTATTTGCTGGCTCCTTATTATCTACTTTATTTTCTACAGGTTTTTCTTTATCATCTTTTAATAAGAATAAAACACCTAATACTATAGCAATAGCAATTACTATTCCTATTACCACGATTCCATAAATATATTTTTTTTGCATTTTAATTTTTTCCATGATCTTACTCCTCACTAATTTATATTATATATTATTTTTTTTAAAAAATAAACTTTTTTATTTCTGTTTTTATTATTTATTACATTTAAATTCTACCGTTTCCCCATCTTCAAATATTATTTTTATGGGATTATGTGTAATCTGCTCTTCTTTTGGTGGAATTTTCATATAATCGCCATAAGTCGTTTTTAATATTGCATCATAATTATTTGGTACATTATACTCTTTACCTTCAAAATTTATTTTTTTTAATGGGAAAATGTCATCATATTTAAATAAATTTCTATTAATATCAGAATAGGCACTAAAAAATGCAATCACATTTGATTCTTTTGTTAAATTTTTTCCTTGTAGCAAGAAAATTAATTTAAATAATAATTTGTTTGGAATAATTCTACAAAGAAAAATTAAAAAATTAAAAATTATATTTTTTTTCTTTAACTTAAGTGTTTTAAAAGAAATTATTTTTGAAAAAAGTATAATTAATTTATTTCTAACTTTTATTAACCAATTAACTTTTTTTATACAATCAAATGGAAATAAATCTATCCAAATACAATTATAATCATCATCATAGTTTGCTGAATTTATTGTAATTATTTTTGTTTTAGTATTAATAATTTTTGAAAATGGTAAATAATATTTTTTATCTAATTTAGGATTTCTTAATTTAAATTTTGACTTTAATTTTGATGGAGCAATTGATAAAAACTTTTCATAATCCTTTCGCATCATTCCTAAATCAATATCATCATCCCAAGGAATAAAGCCATGATGTCTTACTGCTCCTAACAATGTACCACCAACAAAAAAATAATTAATTTTATTTTCATCACAAACTCTAACAAATTCATCTAAAATATCTAACTCAGTTTGTTGCAATTTTTTTAAAACTTTCTTATCCATTTTATAATCCTTTCGTTTTTAATGTTTTTAATCCTCTTAACGGATTTAATGACTTTATTAGCATCAGAGAAATATTTCTAGCATTTTTTATTAATAAAAAGGCACAAATATTAGAACTGATTTGGCTAATTAAAGTTGCTATTGCAGCTCCAGTAATATTATATCTAGGAATAAGTATAGAGTTTAAAATTACATTTATCATACTACCAATAAAGGAATATAGTAAACTATATTTTTCTTTATTTTCACAAGTCATCCATATGAAGTGAATATTTCCTAATACACCAATCCAAATACCAAATGTTAAAAGTATTAATGGTATATATGCTTTTAGATAATTAGAACCATATAAAATATAAATTCCTAATTTTCCAAAAATAATTATACCTATCACGAAAATGAAACAAATAGATGAAACAACATCATATAGTTTTTGCAAATTATTATAATACGCCGTTTTATTTTTTTGTTTACTTTCAATAATAACTGGTTTAAAAGAAGTAATTATCGATAAAGGAACGAAAGTCCAAATTTCGGAAATTCTAACTGCTGCTGAATAAACTCCAACGGCTGATTTATTAGAAAAGAATGTTCCCAGCATAACTTGATCGATTTTTAAGTAAATAGTTACCATTAAAGTAGATAAAGCATAATATTTGCTCTTAGATAATAACTTTTTTAAATATTTAAAGTCTATATGCCAATCAATAGAATCATTATCTTTAATTTTAAAATATGATATTATTAATAATATTGTATATACAATATTTTCAATAATGTAAGTAACAATATATAAAGTAATATCAAATTTAAAAATAACTGCAAACAATTTTAAAAGTGAAAAAATAGTAACTGATATCATTTTAGAAATTGAAATATATTTATTTTGAATTTTTGATTGTGCATAATAAGTTATAATATCACTACAACTTATAATTACATTAATATTAAATAATAAGATTGCAATATTAGTAGTTTTATCATACATTATTAAAGCTACTAATTGAGAAACAATCAAAGACAAAATGGCAAGTAATAATCTAATAAAAAGGTTACTTCCTAATATTGTCCCAATAGCATACTTTTTTTCAGAAAGATCATTAATAATAATGTGATTAGTACCAAAAATCGCAATAAAAGAAAATAATGTTACAAATGATGAACTAAAATTAATAATCCCATATCCCTCTGTTCCATAATATCGAGCTATTATGCTAGTAAATATTAAACTTAAAAGCATATTATATATATTTTGTAATAATATCCAACTTACATTTTGAAAAACTTTTCCCTTAAAAAACTTTTCTTTTAATTTATTTATGACGTTCATTTATTAACTCCTTATAAATTTCAATCATTCTTTTTGCATTCTCTTTTCTATTATGAGTTTTTTGTGCATGTTTTTGGGCTTTTAATCCCATTGCAATTGCTTCATTTGAATTATCAAATAAATATGAAATATAATATGCTAACATAGTATAATCACTAAATGGATACAATAACCCTTCTTCTTTATCTTTTAACATATCTCCTGTACCACCAACATATGATGCAACAATTGGCATTCCAAGTAACATTGCTTCTCCTAAAGAATTAGAACTATTCTCTATTGCTGAGGCTTGAACAAAAATATTAGATTTCAGCATTTTTTCGGACATTTCATTTTCATTTAAAATACCAGTAAATTCAATATTTTTTTCCAAGCCATACTTTTTTATCAAATTTTTTAAATAATTAGCATATCCAGAAATTTTAATTTTTTCTTTTAAAGTGTTTGCTTTTAAAATATTGGAACCAGCTACATAAATCTTTAAATCCGAATATTTTTCTTTTAATAAATTAGCTGCTTCAATCACTTTATGGAATCCTTTAATCGGGTATGAAGCTTGACTTATAAAAATTGAATGTTTCTCAATGTTATTAATATTCCATTTTTTATTATAAAAACTATCTCGTAAATTTTCATTACAAAAACGATATTTATTAATATCAGTTATACTATTTGTTGCTGCCTTATCCCAAGAAGTCCTTCCAATAATAATATTTGAATTTTTTAATTGTTTAATTTCATAAACTCCTCTTTTTTGAAAATCTTTTTTTTGTTTAAGCAAAATATTTTGATTTAAAATTTCTTTAAAGCTTATACATTTTAATAAATTTAGAAAAGAAATATCCGCGTAATAATATTTCGCATATTCAGAAACTAAACCTTGTATTGAGGTAATAACTAAATTATTGGAACATGATTCTAAATAGTTATAATTACTTGGATACTCTGTACCATGAATATGAATAACATCAGGTTTAAATTCTTCATTTATATTTTTATAATATTTCAACAATTTGCGATCATATTTTAAGTTGTTTTTAGAGGGAACTAAATAATATATTAATTTATTATTCTCAAATTTTTGCAATATATTTCCATCATAATTACTTATTATTGCTATTTTTTCAATTTCATTATTTTCTATAATAATGTTTAGCAAAGAGTTTATCCAGCCTCCAAAAGAATTTTTGAACATTCCTATTTTTTCAGCTGGGTATGGTAAAATTGTATTTATTTTCCATAACACTCGCATTTTTATTCCTCCTTTAAACCTAACAACATTAAAATCCAAAACGATTGAATTGCCACAAAGAAATGATTATTTGCTGATAATAATATAGCAATTAAGATAATGATACTATGCAATTTATTATTAGAAATTTTTTCAGCAAATTGGTATTGTAATATTAATAGTATTAAACCACTTACCATTCCATATAATGCAGTAAATGCAAAATTAGTATTTGCTATAATCATTTTATCAATAACCACATAAATACAAGTTCCAAATAACGGATTTTTTAAGCCCAAATTCAATGTATAAAATATACCATTCAATCTTGTTGATGTAGAATTGCTTTTGCTTATTAACTTACTAAAAACTAATTGTACCATTGACTTTAATGAAGAATTAGTTGATATAATAAAGATAAGAAATAAAATAAATACCGCAATCAAAAGCAAAAGAATTATCACATCTTTTATATCGCTTTTCTTTTTTATTGAAATGACTAAATTTGTGAAAAAATAAATTCCAATGATTAATAGACAAATATATCCAGCCGTTGAAAAAGTTGATAATAAAACTAATGTATAAATAGAAATAAAAATATTACTCATTTTTTTACCAAGCATATTTTTATTGAACATAACTATTAGCAATGCAACTATCAAATAAAATTGGTAATAACCTGGCTCAGTAAATATTCCGAAATTTCTAATATATCCATTTGCCATTACAGGAAAGGTAAATATCATATTCAAAAAATTAGTACCTACTGAATTTACAAAATGCAAAGAAGATTCACTTAATATATCCATACCAAATACATCAATCATTATTGGATATATAAAGTATTCTATCAAGAATGAATAACAACTTAAAAAAAACATTATATAGCAAAACCATTTTAATATACTTTTTAAATCATAATTTTTTATGTATATATATGCTAAAAAAATTACTAATATAATATATAAATTATATGGTTTAAAATCATCTTTAAAAATTAATCCTATAAAAATAAATATAAATAATATAATTATGGACAAATCTTTTTTTTGATATAATTTTTTGTAAAAAAATCTATATATTATTGGTAAGTATAAAAAAGTTAAAATATATGTAGAAAAATTTAAGCCAATTAGAGTACTATTTATAAGTGTATTTCTACTTAATAATATAGTTAAAAATAGCAAAAAAATTCCGTATATTTCTATTCCTTTACTAGTTTTTTCTGTATTATCGTTTTTTTGATTAATTAATTTTTTTATTTTTGATGCTTGTTTTACTTTGTTTTTTTCTTTTAACACAAATTTTTGGGCATTTTTGCCAAATTCGGTTAATTTCTTACTACTTTTCGAAAAAATTTCAGTTAATTTATCTTTAATACCATTTGAACTCTCATTCTCTAAAATAAATGTATAATCATTATATTCATCAGGAATTCCTTTTAACTTAGTTGTTAATACTGGAGTTCCGGATGACATATATTCAATATTTTTTGATGGAAAAGAATATTTAGTATAATCACCATCACTAAAACGAGGATTAACTAATAAAGTAGCATTTATTTCTTTCTCTAAAATTTCTTCATTTGTAGCAACTCCGCAATAAATAACATTTTCATTATTTAAATTTTTTATATATTCAACTAAATCACCAGTTCCGTATAATAAAAGTTTAACATCTTTTAAATTGGCATCTATAAATCCAGTAATTAATTCTTTTATTCCATATCTTTCATAAAGTCCTCCAGCATACATAATATACTTTTCTTTGCTTTTATTATTTTTTTCAATTTGATTTAAATCATCACAAATTCCTTCAATAATTACGTATGGACGTTTTTTTAAATTAATCTGTTCATTCATATATTTTGTTAATAAAATATAATAATCATAACAATTTTGCAATTTAATATTTATAAATTGACTTAATTTTTTAGAACTTTTCATATCTTTTGGTAAATCAGTAACTAATGCTATGCATTTACAATTAAATAATTTAGCTAAAAATAAAGTAACTGATGCTGTAGTCGTTTTTAAAATATCACATATAAAAATTGGCTTTTGTTTAGAAAAAAGAATATAAAATAGTACGTAAAAAAAAGTAAAAAACAAAAAACAAAATTGTCTAAAAAAAGGTAAATTAATAAAGGGTAAATAATTATAATTAATTTCATTTTCAACTTCATTATCTGCTTTCCAAAATATTTTAGTTGAATTTTTATTTGAAATGGGCATTGCAGTTATTGTCTTTACATTAATATTATTAGATACTAGGCCTTCACAAAGTAACTGATTATATCTTTGAATAGATTGTAAAAATGAAATATTATATTTATTTATCAAATCATTTGCTTTGGCTTTTGACATAAGTGTTGATACATATATAATTTGCATTTTTATAACTCCTTTTCTATTTTTTGAATTATTTTAAAAATTTCTAAATGACGTTTAGTCATATTTTCAATTGTGTAATATTTGATTTTTTCTAAATTATTCACTTTCATATGTTCTTTTAATTTGTGATCATCCAAGATTAACTTTGCTTTTTTGCATAAGTCTTTTCCGTCATTAACGTTAACAATAAAACCATTTTCATAATCAGCTATTAATTCTACTCCACTAACACAATTATTTGTAGTTACTACTGGTAAAGAATTAGCCATTGCTTCGTTTAAAACTAATCCCCATACATCACTTCTTGTTGGAAAAACAAAAACATCTGCTGATAAATAGTATTTTTTTAATTCTTCTTTTTGTTTAAATCCTACAAAATGAACGTTTGTTAAATTTTTTCTATTTTTAATTTCTAAATATTCCTCCGTTGGTTCACCACCAATTATATATATTCCTGTATCTTTATCAAAAATATTGGCATTTTCTAAAAGCAAATCAAAACCTTTGCCATAAACAAATTGACCAATCGAAATAATTACTTTTTTTTCTTTTATTTTTAGTTCTTTTTTGTATTTTTCTTTTTCTTCTTTAGTTAACAATTTGGTTAATATATCAGAATTCCTTAATGAAGTAAAAGGATAATGAAAAATTCTTTCTTTATTTGCTCCATAATGTATTAAATAATCATCAGTTTTATAACCTGAACTCAAATAATAATTTGCTTTACTTATTAAATATTTTTTTAAATAATATTTTAATTTATTTTCTTTTTTAATTAATCCACCATCAACACCAAACACAAAAGGGATTTTTTTTCTTGATAAATAATTTATTGCTCGCATTCCATTTATGCTAGAATAAACTCCAATATCTATAATGTCAAATTTATTTTCTTTTATAATATTTATAATTTTAGAATTCCCAAAAATTTTTAAACCTTTTTCTTTAGACAAATAAATTGATTTAAAATTTTGAGTAGCAACACTAGTTTGCCAATCTTTATTTCTATTATTAGTAAAATCTTTTTCAAACAAAACAGTTAAATCGACTTTTTTTCCAAGTTCATTACAAAAATCTATTTTATATGGAGCCAATGCATACATGTAAATTAATACTTTCATAAATCCTCCTCGTAAATTTCTAAATACTTTTCAAACATAAAATTTTTCGAAAGAACATTTTTATCTAAATTAAAATTTTTTATATTTAAATTATTAATAACATCTAATATTTTTTGATAATTTTCTTTCTCATTTATTATTATACCATAATTATGCATTGCCTCGCCACTACCACCAGTATTAAAAGTTATTACAGGTGTCCCACAAGCTATACTTTCAAGATTGACTGTAGGGTAATTGTCTTCTAAAGTAGGATTTAAAAAAACATCTGCTATAGTATATATTTTTACTAAATCCATTTGATTATCTGTTCTTTTTATTCCAATTATATTATTTGGTAAATTCTTAATTTGTTTATCATTTAAGCCAACTAAAATAATTATTTCATTGCCATTTATTAATTGAGAAAGTTTTAAAAAAACATTTAAGCCTTTTCTCGTTTCCCACTTGTTAGCAACTCCTAAAATAATTTTTTTATCTTTAGGTATATTATATTTTTTATAGATTTTTTCATCATAAGTTGGTTTAAAAATATTTAAATCTATACCATTATTAATAACTTCAATATTGTAATCTTTTAAAAATGATTTTTTAACTAAACCCTTAAGCCAATTTGATGGCGTTACTAAAGTTAAATTATTTAAACTAGTAAAAAGATTTTTTTTAAATTTAAATTCTCTTTTTGTTGTATCAAAATATTCTCCGGGATACTCTTTTAATTGGGGACACTTATAACATTCATTTTGCCATTTATTACAACCAACACACAAAAAATAAGAACAATGTCCAGTAAATGCCCAACAATCATGAAGAGTCCAAACAATTTTTCCTTTATATTCATTTTTTAAATATTTAAATAATACTTTTAAATTTATATAATATCCATGAATATTATGAAGTTGAATAATATCAGGGTTAATATTTTTTAATTTCTTAACAAGTTTTTTAGTAGCAAAATATGATCCATAACCATTAAACCCTAATCTTGCTAAGAGCACGTGAAAATAAATAGATATTTTATTACCTATTTTTTCACAATTAATATTTGAATTTTTATTGCCTCTTCCAAAAAAACAATAAGTTTCAAATCCATTTTTTTCGGCTTCTTTAGCAAGATCACCCATTATTTTTCCTGTTGATCCATTGCAAACCACATTTATCTGTACTAATTTCTGCATTATTTTTTCCACGTTCTATTATTAACAATATTATAATAACTTTGAATAATCTTAACAACTTTTAAAGATACATCTAAGTCCCGATAATCTCGAACTGGGTTTTCTTTTCCTTCACGATAAGAATTAACCGCAAGTTCAATCGAATTTATAATATCTCTTTCATTAATTCCTCCAAGAACAATACTACCACCATCTAAAGCTTCAGGTCTTTCAGTACTAGTTCTTAAAGATATACCAGGGAAATTTAAAATAGCACTTTCTTCTGGAATAGTTCCACTATCAGATAAAACACAATAAGCATGTTTTTGTAAATTAACATAATCAAAGAATCCCATTGGTTCCATATTTTCAATTAATTCATTAAATTTAATATTCTTTTCTTTAATTTTTTTAGCCGTTCTCGGATGGGTTGAAAAAATTATTCTCTTTTGATATTTCTCTGCTACTTTATTTAAAGCATTAACTAATTCCATAAAGTTTTTATCATTGTCAATATTTTCTTCTCTATGAGCACTAACTACAAAATATTCTTTTTCTTTTAAATTTAATTTTTCTAATATATTAGAAGCATCAATACTTGTCATATTTTTAGTTAAAACTTCGGCCATTGGAGAACCTGTAACATATAGGAAATCATTTTTAATGCCTTCATTAATTAAATATCTTCGGGCATTTTCAGTATAAGCTAAATTAACATCACTCACATGATCCACAATTCTTCTATTGATTTCTTCAGGCACATTAAAATCAAAGCATCTATTACCAGCTTCCATATGGAAAATAGGCACTTTCAATCTTTTGGCCGCATAAGCCGCAAGACAACTATTAGTATCTCCTAAAACAAGCAAAGCATCTGGTTTTACTTCACTAATAACCTCATAACTACGAGCAATAATATTGCCGACAGTTTCTCCTAAATGCTTTCCTGGCGAATCTAAATAATAATCAGGTTTTCTAAGGCCAAATTCTTCAAAGAAAACTTGATTTAATGTATAGTCATAATTTTGACCTGTATGCACTAATATTAATTCAAAATATTTATCAATTGCTTTAATAACTTCGGATAATCTTATTATTTCTGGTCTTGTTCCTACCACTACCATTACTTTTAATTTGTTCATAAACATTTAACTCCTTTACAATACAAATAAATTATAGCATAATGAAGAAAATGACGCAATTACAAGTTATTTATTTATTTTTTGTTTACACTCAATAATTTAACTGTATCCTTTGTAAAGTAAATAATTAATACAAAATAAATCATTGATGCTATATCCATATAATTAAAATCATAAAGTAATACTACTGAATAAGTTATAAAAACTGATAAGTGCATAAAAATTATAATTGGTAAATTTTTTCGATATACCAAAAAATAAATAATAGAAAGAACTTCACCAATATACATATATCTTTCATGCATACCAGGTAAGAAATAAGTTATAACAACTAAAAGCCATAACCCTAAAGTTATTATTTTTTCATTATTCCATTTTACTTTTTTATATATAACATATATTAAAGTTAAAGCACATAATACTATAACAAAAATTTCGCCTACTTTATAATAAATATTTTGATGTCCAACTAATAAATTATAAATATTTGGAAAATTCAAAACCAAATAGCCGCTATATTCACCGACTTGTGTAAAATATGCTTGAAAACAATTTTGAATAGGCATTCCAAAAATAATTGCAGGAAGACACATTACAACATTCATAAGTGGTATGATTAGAAAATTTAAAATTGAAAATTTCTTTGTTGTAACATATAAAATAATATATAATGGTAATATTAAAATGGCTTGTAACTTAAATCCAAAAGCAATACCTAACATAATAAAAGATTTTGTATATTTTTCTTTAATTAAAAATAATATTGATAAAATCACAAAAGTAGTATAAATACTATCACATTGAGCCCACAATGCTGAATTTGTTAATACACTTGGAATAAATAATACTAATGTATATGTAATTAACATATACACTTTTTTTCGCTTATCATCTTTAATTAGCTCTCCTACTAATAATGAACACGATATTGCTAAGCAAAAATCAAAAAAAATTGATACAAATTTTATTGAATATAAACTCTTAATTGGTAAATATGTTAACAAAGCTAAAATTGTCATATATGGAGCATTATAATCCCCAATATTATTCTTCAAAGCAAATAATCCTCCTGATTGTTTTAAATAAATAAACCATTTACTTAAAGCAACATTAAAATCATTTGAAGCATAACCAATCATATAACGACGGGCAAGAAGAGCAAATAATGTAATTGCTATAAAAGCAAAAATAATATAATGCTTTTCTAAAAAATCAATTATCCTTTTTTCAAATTTAAACATTTTATACTTCTACCTCCTTATAATATGTATCTGGATGATTTTTATCAAATAATTCATTACACCAAATAGCAAGAATCATTTCGCCATCGCCAATATTTTCAATATTATGGGTATAACCTACCGGAATAGTTACGATTTTTATTTCACTATCGTCAACAACAAAGGAATAGGCATCATCATTAACAATACTTTTAAAACTAATTTTAGCTTTACCTTTAATAACAATAAATCTTTCCATTTTAGTATGATGATAATGATTACCTCTTACAATTCCTGGTTTACTAAATGATACAGAAAATTGACCATTTTCATAAGTTCGAACAAGTTCAATAAAGGCTCCACGTTCATCAACATTTTTAACAGCACTACTTGCCATTTTATCTAATTCCATATGACTAACATAAGTAGCATATAATTTTTTAATAAAATCATTGCCGGTATTTGGAACATAAATAGAATTCATACTTTCTTTAAATTCCTTTAATTTAGATGCTATATATCCTAAAGTTACTTTATATCTTGGATTAACATAACAATAATTATCAACCATTTCATCGGGTTTATTACCTTTTAAGACTCTTATGAATTCTTCACAAACATCATCAATATACACTAACTCTAATTCTGTTTCGGGATTATCTACTCTAATTTCTAAATCATGACTTATATTATAACAAAATGTCGCAATTACCGAATTATAATTTGGCCGACACCATTTACCAAAAACATTATGTAGTCTATAAACATAATAATTATTTAAATTTTCAATAATATAATCTTCCGCTATCTTTTTGCTTTTACCATAATCATTATCTTTAATTGCTTGAATACTGGATGTAACTAATAAAGGAATATTTTTATCTTTAATTAGATCCACTATTTGTTTAGTTAAATCACTATTTCCTTCATAAAATTCTTTTGGATCTATTGGCCTGTTTACTCCCGCTAAATGGAAGATAAAATCAATATGATCAATATTACTTTTAATTTTTTCAAAATTATCTTCTTTATCATAAGTAATAATTTCTATATCTTCATCCTCTTGTAAATGCGCAATTAAATTTTTACCAATAAAACCACTACTACCGGTTACTAATACTTTCATATCTTACTCCATTCTATACTTATTTTTTTAACACAATAAACTTAGTTCTTATAATCTTTTATTATCCCAAGTTACATTTTCTTTTAAAACCTTAGCTGGACTACCACCCAATATTAAATTTTTAGTTTTAAATTGTTTTGTAACAACACTATTAGTTGCAACTATAGAATTTTCGCTAATATAGCTTCCCTTTAATAAAGTAACACCATTAGTTAGCCATACGTGGTCTTCCAACACAATATCTTTACCATAATTAATTCTTTTTTTATTTGCAAAATCTATTATTGAGTGACTATCTCCAGTTCTAAATACAACATTACTAGAAAATAAACATTTTTTTCCTATTACTATATTTTTTCCTTCTGTTAAAGCTAAATGTATTTTGCCAGCAAAAATACATTTATCACCAATTTCTATTTTGTTATTATTATCTTCAATATAAATATTAACTTCTTTACCATAAACTTTAGTTCCAATATTAATAATATTATTATCTCCGTAAATTTCAAAAGTACAATTATTAAATTGGTCTAAATTAGTAAAAAGTATAGTATTATTCCCCCCCCAAATAATGAATTTGCATTTTTTTAAATAAGTATTATTTCTAATAATTTTATTATTTTTCCCTTTTATCTTATATCTGTTGAAATTCAGCAAAGTGTAAAAAAAACTAACTATTTTACTAACAAAAGGATTGTTTTTTAAAAACTCTTTCATATTTATCCTACTTAAATAAATCTAATTTTTTTAATAATTCTTTCATACCTTCAACATCTAAACGTTTAGTATTGTGAGAATTATATTCGGTAATACTATCTAAATCCGCATTACCCTCATTAACATATTTTTGATAATTTAAATTACGATTATCAGCAGGTATACGATAATAGTCTCCTAAATCTTCGGCATTAACCATTTCTTCTTTAGTAACTAATACTTCATATAATTTTTCACCATGTCTTGTCCCAATACAATTAATTGGTACATCACTATTTTTTAATTCTTTAACGGCTTTAGCTAAAGTATCAATTGTCGCTGCTGGGGCTTTTTGAACAAATAAATCTCCTTGTTCACCGTGTTCAAAAGCATATAAAACTAAATCAACGGCATCCTCTAAAGTCATCATGAATCTAGTCATTTCGGGATTAGTAATTGTTAAAGGTTTACCCTCTGCTATTTGTTCACAGAAAAGAGGAATTACAGAACCTCTGGAAGCCATAACATTACCATATCTCGTTCGACATATAACGGTATCATTATTTCTTAAATCTCTTCCCTTAGCAATAGCAACTTTTTCCATTAAGGCTTTACTCATACCCATTGCATTAATTGGATAAGCCGCTTTATCTGTACTTAATACTATTACTTTTTTAACTTTATGATTTATTGCAGCCTCCAAAACATTATCAGTTCCTAAAATATTTGTATTAACTGCTTGAATTGGAAAGAATTCACAAGATGGCACTTGTTTTAAAGCTGCGGCATGGAAGATATAATCAACTCCATCCATCGCATCATCAACACTTCGATAATCTCTTACGTCCCCAATATAAAACTTGATTTTATCATTTTTATATTTGATCCGCATATCTTCTTGTTTCTTTTCATCTCTTGAAAAAATTCTAATTTCTTTTAAATCTGTATCTAAAAATCTTTTTAATACAGCATTACCAAAAGAACCTGTACCTCCAGTAATTAATAAAACTTTGTCTTTAAACATTCCCATTATCTTCACCCATATACCTTTCTAGAATTTTAACGGAAGATTCGACATTCCAATTATTAACTAAGAATTTATGACCATTGTCACCCATTTCTTTTCTTAATTTTTCACTCTTAAGCATTTTATCAAAACACTTTCTAAAATTAATTATATCACCATTCTCGACCCAAAAGCCACACTTTTCTTTTTCTAAGAGTTTACTATAGTCCGTATTTTTGTCAATACTAGCCATTATAGGTAGTGAACACTCAAAATATGATAAAGTTTTTGATGGGTAGTTTGGAATTGTAAACCTTCTATCTAAGAAAATTAAACCAATATCACAAGCTGCTGTTAACTTTTCATATTCTTCTCTTGGAATATAATCATAAGTTAAAACATTTTGATAACCTTTATCTTTTATTGCCTTAAATATTCTTTGTTTTTCAGTTCCTTTACCTACTAATAAAAACTTAACTTTTTTATTATTCTTATATTCATTAATAATATCTACTATAAAATCTAAACCTTGCGGACGACCAAAATTACCTCCATAAATTGCGACAATATCATCTTCATTAATGTGATATTTTTTTCTAATTTTATTTCTTTCGGTTTTTGTTATTTTTTTATTAGTTACTTTAACAGTATTTGGAAATAATTCTAACTTATCTTTAGTTAAATATTTATTATGATCAAGTAAATATTTAATATTGCCTTCCGACATACAACCAATTTTGGAACTTATTTTATACAAATTTTTTTCTTTTAATCTAAAGAACCAATATATGGGATTTTTCTTACTATATAAGCCAATATCGACGCCATTTTCGGGAAAAATATCTTTCATCATCAAATATGATTTAGCCTGATATTTTTTCATTGCCCATTTAACTACATTACACATTGTAAGCGGTGGGGATTGAAATAATATTAAATCAAATTTTTCATTGTTAAAATATTTTTTTATACCTTTTTTTAACTCTTTACTTAAAGTTAAAAATGTTAGAGCCTTTTCGACTAAACCAACTTCATATAAATTACCCGTTTTAACTCTTAAGACAGGTACCCCATTTTCTTTGTTAAGTTTTGTCGCATTAGTTTTCTTTTTTTCTTCCGCAACTACTACTTTAATATCATGACCGGCATCCTTTAAAGCCTTAGCCAAATCTGTATAAATATTTGCGCCATCTTCTGGTTTCATATAATCTGATGTTATAAATAAAATTTTGATAAAAACCACATCCTTCATAAAAAAATAAACCTTATAGGTTTATTTTATCATATTAATAATTATTTTAAAATAATTATTTCATCTTTTCTAATGCTTCTTTAGCACTAGCAATTGTTTCTTCATTTGGAATCATGACATATAATTCTTGAGTTGAACAAGAGTAAGTCGAACTATAAGCATCACTACCATCTAGGGAAATTGAATTCATTTTCCAATTTGGCATCTTATCAAGTTGCATATTGATAAGACTAGTAATACTATCCATACTTAAGTTAGTACTAAAACTACCCTTTAATTCTTTTAAAATATCATTATATTTTAGAAGAACTGATGGAGAACTAATTTTCTTAAATATTGCTTCAATCATTCGTTGTTGATTTTCACCTCGAACTCGATCGCCACCAACGAAAGCCTTTCTAGTTCTTACAAATTCTAAAGCTTGATCCCCATTAACTGTATTGTATCCTTTTTTAAAATGATATCCTTTACCAGAAGTAAAGTTATATTCAGAATAAACATCTACACCATCTAATCCATCAACTAAGCCAACTAAAGCATTATAATTTACTTTAGCGTAGTAATTTATTTCAATATCTAATAAATTTTCAATAGTTTTAACTGTTGTTTCCATACCATAAATACCTACATGCGTAAGTTTATCTTTGGCATTTTTACCATATAGATCAACATAATAATCTCTAGGGATAGAAGTTAATACTACTTCTTTAGTATTAGGATTTACGGTTACTACCATATTAACATCACTTCTAGATAAACTACCAATAGTACCATAAGTATCAATA